>JADFPK010000293.1 GCA_022562375.1 Pseudomonadota bacterium | reverse complement strand
GACGCGCCGATGGCGGCGTTGAGGTAATCGGCGATCTGCTCCAACAGTTTGAAGTTGTCGGCGCTCCCCATGCCGCGCCCGCCCGAGATGATGACCCGGGCGCTGGTAAGCTCCGGCCGTTCCGAGGCGCTGAGTTCGGCGGAGATGAAACGCGAGAGCGCCGGACCGCTTGGCGCCGCGATGACCTCGATTTCCGCCGCGCCGCCCCCGGTCTCGGCCTTTTCAAAAGCGGTGGTGCGCACGGTGATGACCTTGACCGTGTCTTTCGATTGCACCGTCGCCATGGCGTTGCCGGCATAGACCGGGCGGACGAAGGTGTCGGGCGCCAATATTTCGGTGATGTCGGAGATCTGCTGGACATCCAGGAGCGCGGCGACGCGCGGCGCCAAATTCTTGCCGAAGGTGGTGGCGGGGAAAAGAATATGGCCGTAGCCCTCGGCGATGCTTAGCACCAGCTCGGTCAGGTTCTCCGCCAGCGGATGGGCGAAGGCGCCATCGTCGGCGTGGAACACCTTGGTGACGCCTTCGATGCCGGCGGCGTCCCTGGCGGCGGGGTCGCAGTTCTCTCCCGCCACCAGCACGGCGACGCCGCCGCCGGTGAGCGCCGCCAACGCCCTTGCAGCCGAGCACGTGTTCAGCGTCGCCGGCAGGATCGATCGGTGATCGTGCTCGGCGAGGACGAGGACGGCCATCAGATCACCCCCGCCTCGTTGGCGAGCTTGTCGATCAGCTCGGCGGCGCTCTCGAGCTTGACGCCGGCCTCGCGCTTGGGCGGCTCCTCGATCTTCAGCGTCGTCAGCCTCGGCGTGATGTCGACGCCGAGCTCGTCGGGGGTCACGGCGTCGATCGGCTTCTTCTTCGCCCGCATGATGTTGGGCAGCGAAGCGTAGCGCGGCTCGTTCAAGCGGAGATCGGTGGTCACCACGCACGGCAGGTCGAGGATGAGGGTCTCCAGCCCGCCGTCCACCTCGCGCGTCACCAGGACCTCTCCGTCGCCGATCTCGAGTCTGGAGACGAAGGTTCCCTGGGGCCAGCCAAGGAGGCCCGCCAGCATCTGTCCGGTCTGGTTGCAGTCGTCGTCGATCGCCTGCTTGCCGGTAATGACGATATCGGGCGATTCCCGATCGACGATGGCCTTCAGGATCTTGGCGACGGCGAGGGGCTCCAGCGCCTCTTCGCAGGTGACGTGGATGCCGCGGTCGGCCCCCATGGCGAGCGCCGTGCGGATGGTTTCGGAGCACCGTTCGGGCCCCGCCGAGACGACGACGATCTCCTCGGCCTTACCGTCCTCGGCCAGGCGTATCGCTTCCTCGACGGCGATCTCGTCGAAGGGGTTCATCGATTGCTTGACGTTGGCGGTCTCGACCCCGGTCTCATCGGCCTTGACCCGGACCTTGACGTTGGCGTCGATGACCCGCTTGACGGAAACCAGAACCTTCATGGGTTGCCTGAATTTGTGGTCCGGCGACAGAGGCGCCCCCGGCGGATTCGGTGAGTGTGTTTAACAGCGGGTTCCCTGTCAAGCACCGCCGACGCCTAACGGTTGGCGCCGGGGCGCCACAGGACATCGCGCCCGCCCTTGTCGTTGAGCACCCGCGCGAGGACGAAGAGATGATCGGACAGGCGGTTGATATAGCCGATGGCAAGGGGGTTGACGGGCGCGGAGGAGGCCAGCTCGGTGATCCCCCGTTCGGCGCGGCGGACGACGGTACGGGCGAGATGGAGGGCGGCCGAAGCTTCGCTGCCGCCCGGCAGGACGAAACTCTCGAGCGGCGCCAGTTCCGCGTTCATGCCGTCGATTTCCGCTTCCAGGCGGTCGATCTGTGCTTGGATGATGCGAAGCGGCCCTTCGGCGCCCGAAGCGCCTGCCGCCTTTTCAGCAACTTCGGGCCGGCAGAGATCGGCGCCGAGGTCGAAGAGGTCGTTCTGGATGCGGGCAAGCGCTTCGTCCGCCTCGCCCGAGGTGTGAAGCCTGGCCAGCCCGATGACGGCGTTGGCCTCATCCACCGACCGT
>JADFPK010000292.1 GCA_022562375.1 Pseudomonadota bacterium | reverse complement strand
CGATCTTGCCGAGACCGCCGCCGAGTACCGCTCCAAGCTGGTCGAGGCGGCGGTGGAAATGGATGACGACGTGCTCGAGGCCTATCTCGAGGGGCAGGAGCCGGACGAGGCGACGCTCAAGCGTTGCATCCGCAAGGGCGTCATTTCCGGCGCTTTCGTTCCCGTGTTCAACGGCGCCGCCTTCAAGAACAAGGGGGTGCAGCCGCTGCTCGACGGGATCGTCGATTACCTGCCGGCGCCCACCGACGTGGCGGCGATCCATGGCGTCGTCGCCGATGGCGATGAGGCCATCGAACGTCGAAGCGCCGATGACGAGCCCTTCTCCGCCCTCGCCTTCAAGGTCATGACCGATCCCTTCGTCGGCACGCTCACCTTCGTCCGCATCTATTCCGGCGTGCTGCTCGGCGGCTCCTACGTCCTGAACCCGATCAGGGGCAAGCGCCAGCGCATCGGGCGGATGCTGCTGATGCACGCCAATTCCCGCGAGGACGTCAAGGAAGCGCGGGCCGGGGACATCCTGGCCCTGGCCGGGCTCAAGGACACCGCCACCGGCGACACCCTCTGCGATGCCGACAATCCGGTGGTTCTCGAACGCATGGAATTCCCCGATCCGGTCATCGAGGTCGCGGTCGAGCCGAAAACCAGGGGCGACCAGGAGAAGTTGTCCCAGGCCCTGTCGCGCCTTGCCGCCGAGGACCCCTCCTTCCGCGTCACTTCCGACGCCGAGAGCGGCCAGACCGTGATCAAGGGCATGGGCGAACTCCACCTCGAGATCATCGTCGATCGCCTGAGACGGGAATTCAAGGTCGACGCCAATGTCGGCTTGCCTGCCGTCGCTTACCGCGAGACCATCACCAAGACGATCGAGACCGATTACATCCACAAGAAGCAGACCGGCGGCGCCGGCCAATACGCGCGGGTCAAAATCCGCTTCGAGCCGCTCGGGCAGGGCGGCGGCTATGAGTTCGAAAGCGCCGTGTACGGGGGCGCGGTGCCCAAGGAATATCTGCCCGGCGTGAAGAAGGGACTGGCGAGGGCCAAGGAATCCGGCATCATCGTCGGATTCCCGGTGATCGATTTCAAGGCGACGCTGATCGACGGCGATCACCACGACGTCGATTCTTCCACCCTCGCCTTCGAGATCGCCGCGCAAGCGGCCTTTCGTGAAGGCATGAGCAAGGCGGGACCGGTCCTGTTGGAGCCGATGATGCGGGTCGAGGTGGTGACGCCGGAGGAGTACATGGGCGACGTCATCGGCGACCTCAAGAGCCGCCGCGGCCAGGTCGCGGGACTGGACCAGCGCGCCAACGCCCGGATCATCTCGGGCCTCGTGCCTCTGGCCAATATGTTCGGTTACGTCAGTACGCTCCGCTCCATGAGCCAGGGGCGCGCCCAATTCACCATGCATTTCGACCATTACCAACAGGTGCCCCAGGCGGTCGCCGATGAGGTTCGCGCCAAGCTGGCTTGACCGGACATGATCGGGGCATCGGTGACAAACGGAGACTAGGACGATGGCGAAGGAGAAATTCCAGCGGACGAAGCCGCACTGCAATGTCGGCACGATCGGTCATGTCGATCACGGCAAGACGACGCTGACGGCGGCGATCACCAAGGTGTTGGCGGAGACCGGAGGGGCGACGTTCACGCCCTTCGATGAGATCGACAAGGCGCCGGAGGAGAAGGCTCGCGGCATCACCATCGCCACGGCGCATGTCGAGTACGAGACCGAGAACCGCCACTACGCCCATGTCGACTGCCCGGGACACGCCGATTATGTGAAGAACATGATCACCGGCGCGGCGCAGATGGACGGCGCGATCTTGGTGGTATCGGCGGCGGACGGTCCGATGCCGCAGACCCGGGAGCACATATTGCTGGCGCGCCAGGTCGGTGTTCCGGCGATCGTGGTTTACTTGAACAAGGTCGACATGGTCGACGACCCGGAGTTGCTGGAGCTTGTCGAGCTCGAGCTTCGCGAGCTGTTGAGCCTCTATGAGTTTCCCGGCGACGACAT
>JADFPK010000291.1 GCA_022562375.1 Pseudomonadota bacterium | reverse complement strand
GGGCGTCGAAGAAGGTCGGCCGCCCCGTTAAGTGGACGGCGGACCGGTCCGAGTCTTTCCTGGCCGACGTCCACGGCCGGGACCACGTCACCGAGGCCGAGCTGGCGCTCGATGAGAACGGCAAGTTTCTGGGGCTGCGCGCTCACACCATCGCCAATATGGGCGCCTACCTCTCGACCATCGCCCCCGGGACACCGACTTGGCTCCACGGCCTCTTGTTTGCCGGCCAGTACACGACACCCGCGATCTATGTGAACGTCAAGGGAGTCTTCACCCACACCTCGCCGGTGGACCTCTATCGCGGCGCGGGGAGACCGGAGGCGACCTTCGTGGTCGAGCGCCTGGTGGAAAACGCCGGGCGCGAGATGGGAATCGACCCGGTGGAAATTCGCCGCCGTAACTTCATCCCGCCGGACGCCTTCCCGTACCAGACGCCCGTGGTCGTCAACTACGACAGCGGCGATTACGCGCCGGTTTTGGACAAGGCCCTTGAGATGGCGGACTACGCGGGCTTCGAGGCCCGCCAGCAGCAGGCCGAGCGCCGCGGAAAACTGAGGGGAATCGGCTTCTCGAATTACATCGAGGCCTGCGGGATCGCGCCGTCGAATGTCGCCGGCGCGATCGGCTTCGCTCTCGGGCTGTGGGAATCGGCACAGGTTCGTTTCAACCCGACAGGCAATGTGACCGTGTTCACCGGCTCGCACTCCCAAGGCCAGAGTCATGAAACCGCCTTCGCCCAGATCGTCTCCGACCGGCTTGGCGTACCGATCGAGAACATCGAGATCGTCCACGGCGACACCGATAAAGTGCTGTTCGGGATGGGAACCTATGGATCGCGCTCCCTCGCGGTCGGCGGATCGGCGATCGTCAAGGCGATCGACAAGATCATCGCCAAGGGCAAGAAGATCGCCGCCCATGTCCTCGAATCTTCCGAGGGCGACGTCGAGTTCGAGGCCGGCACCTTCAAGGTCGTCGGCACGGATAAGAGCGTCAGCATCGCCGACGTCGCCTTCGCCGCATACGTGCCACACAATTATCCTCTGGAGGAGCTGGAACCGGGTCTCGACGAAAAGGCCTTTTACGACCCAGGGAACTTCACCTTCCCGGCGGGCTGTCACATCTGCGAGGTCGAGATCGATCCCGAAACCGGGGTGGTGGTCATCGTCAACTGGGTCGCGGTCGACGATTTCGGCAAGGTCATCAATCCGATGATCGTGGAAGGTCAGGTCCATGGCGGCGTCACCCAAGGCGTCGGCCAAGCCCTCCTCGAGAGCTGTGTCCATGACCAGGACACCGGCCAGCTGCTCACCGGCTCCTACATGGACTACACCATGCCGCGGGCCGGAGACGTGCCGAGCTTCAAGGTGGGCTTTGTCGAGACGCCCTGCCCGCACAACCCGTTGGGCGTCAAGGGCTGCGGCGAGGCCGGCGCGATCGCCGCCCCGGCGGCGCTGATCAACGCCGTCACCGGCGCCATCGGCATCAGCCACCTCGACATGCCGGCGACGCCGGAGAAGGTTTGGCGCGCTATTCAGGAAGCCCGCACGGCTCCGGCAGAGTAAAAAGGGAAGGAAACGGCAATGTATGATTTCAACTACCATCGCCCGAGCAGCCTGGCCGAGGCCGCGTCGCTGCTCGCCAGCGCCGAGGATGGAACGTTACTCGCGGGCGGCCATACCCTGATCCCGACCTTGAAGCTGCGCCTGGCGAGACCCTCGGACGTGATCGATCTCTCGGGCATTGCCGAACTCTCGGGCATAAAGGTCGACGGCGGCACCGTTACCATCGGCGCCATGACCCGCCACGCCGATGTCGCCTCGTCCGCCGAGGTGAGGGAGGCGATACCGGCCTTGGCGGCGCTTGCGGGGGTAATCGGCGATCCTCAGGTGCGCAACTCGGGCAGCATCGGCGGCTCCATCGCCAACAACGACCCCGCGGCCGATTACCCGGCGGCGGTGCTTGCCCTCAACGCAACGGTCGAGACCAACAAGCGCACGATCGCGGCCGACGATTTCTTCACCGGC
>JADFPK010000290.1 GCA_022562375.1 Pseudomonadota bacterium | reverse complement strand
CCTATTTCGCCCGCCCGGTGCTGCGCATGATCATCGACCAGCCCCTGGTCGCGGCCAAGCGCAAGGACCAGTACGACATCTGGTGCACGGTCAAGGGCGGCGGGCTTTCCGGCCAGGCGGGCGCCGTGCGCTACGGCCTCTCCAAGGCGCTGTCCAGCTTCGAGCCCGACTTGCGCCGGCTCCTCAAGACCGGCGGCTTCCTCACCCGCGACGCCCGCGTCGTCGAGCGCAAGAAATTCGGCCGCCACAAGGCGCGCCGCAGCCACCAGTTCTCCAAGCGCTGATCGCCTAACGAAAGTCAAAATGACGGGGTCTTTTTGACTCGATGGGCGGTGCTAGGCAGCCGATCGATTTCCCCCTGGCGGTCTTCGTCTGCTACGGTAAAGTGAGGCGGGATGCCGACAAGCGCGCGCCGGCGCGAGACGCCTTGTCCATGACCGGACCGGGGTGTCGCCGGAGGAACCGGTCAGGGCCTGATCCCTGGCCGTCATTGGCTTGCCGGCACGGACCCGGCGGCGGCGCGCGAAGGACCGGAAATGAAAGCGATGGGTGACCGTTCGGTTAGGATCCTGAAAGGCGCCGCCATGGCCGCCGCGTCCTTCGCTGCCCTGGGAACCGTTGCCGCGTTGTGGGACAACCCTTTCTTCATTCGCATGGTGCCGGCGGGGGCGATGGAAATTCTGTTGCTGGCGGCCTTGTCGGCGTTACTCGGGACCTTCGTCGCCGTTCGCCGGCGGCAATGTTCGGTGGGGACGATCGGCTCCGGTGGTGTCCTTGGCTTTTTGGGTGTCGCCTGTCCGGTCTGCAACCCGTTGCTGATGCTGCTGTTCGGCGCCGAGTTGCTGCTGACCTATTACGAGCCGGTACGCATTTACGTCGCCGCGGCCGGCGTCCTCATCGCCGGTGTGGCGGTGTGGATCGAATGGGTTCGCCGCAAAGGAGAGCTTTCGGCCCCCCGGCCGGCGGGAACCACCGCGGCCTGAAGATCTCGAACCGGCGCCGGGCGCCGGCCAGGAGAGCCAAGGGGTGCGGGATCGGCCACGGCCCTCGACCCGCGCCTTGGCGCCGGTCTTGGGCCGGTGATGCTAAGAGGGCGCCTTGGCCAAGGGTGCTTTGCCGTTGCCGCCCTGAAGCGCCCCTGAACTCACCGACGGAAAGGCCCGAATGTCATTGTCGGGAGACGTTGTCATTCTGGTTGAGAGGGAATGAGTGACCGGACCGAGGACATGACCCGACACGACCCGGAGAGGTTGCCCGAAGGATTGCCGGCGCCGGAAGATGACGGCGCCTGCGACCATCTGACGGCCATGGCCTTGCCTGCCATCGCCCTCAGGGCGACGGACGGGGAGGACGTCGATCTCTCCCGGCTCGGCGCCGGGCCTTCGCCGCGCCGAAGCGGCTGCGGCCGCGCAGGCGGGCGGACGGTGGTTTATGCCTACCCGCGCACCGGGCGGCCCGGCGTGCCGCCGCCCGACGGCTGGGACCTGATCCCCGGCGCGCGCGGCTGCACGCCCCAGTCTTGTGCCTTTCGCGACCATTATGGGGCGCTCGAGGCCGCCGGCATTGGCCTCTTCGGCCTCAGCACCCAGCAACCCGAATACCAGCGCGAGATGGTGGAGCGGCTGCATTTGCCCTTCGCCGTGCTGAGCGACGCGGAGCTTCGCCTGACCCGCGCCCTCGATCTCCCCACCTTCAAGGTCGAGGACGCCGTCCTGATCAAGCGCCTGACCCTGGTGATCCGGGACGGGCGCGTCGAACATGTTTTTTATCCGGTGTTCCCGCCCGACACCCACGCCGGGGCCGTGCTAGACTGGGTCGGCCGCAATCCCCTTTGAGCCCCCTTAGAGACACCCTCGCCACTCGATGAGGTCCCGATGAGCCAGTCCGGCCCCACCAAGCCAACCTCCGCGCCGCCCAAGGGCGGTCTCATCCTGCCCCACCGCAACCATCTGCCGCGGCTCGGCAAGGATGTCTATATCGCGCCGACGGCCACGGTCATCGGTGACGTGGAGATCGGCGATCAAG
>JADFPK010000289.1 GCA_022562375.1 Pseudomonadota bacterium | reverse complement strand
TGGCCAGGACTTGGTGCACGAGTGGGTGATCCAGAGGCACGAAAACCTCATGCTGCCCACCGCCACGGCTCCACCTCTTGTCGTAGTGCCGAAGACCGATCTCCCCGACACCCGCACAGCGGCCCGCAGCGAGGTCTTCTCTGATCTTGGCAACCTCCCTTCGGGCACGCTCGATTTGCCCATCATGTATGTAACCGGCGAAATCAGCGGAACACAGGATCGTCACATTGGGAAATCGCGCGTTCCGCCCGAGCATCTTTTCTCTCTTCGGCTTGCGATAATCGTTGGGAGTCCGCATGACGATAATTCTTTCGACCCCCGCTTTCGCGGCATCCGCATAATGCCTTGCAAGTTCCTCTCTGTTTTGCGTCCTGGGATGGCTTTCGGCATCGATGATCCTGCCCTCATAGGCGCGTGCCCCATAAGGCCGTTCGTTCTCGTCGGCCGCGAAAACTGGGAAAGACAGCAAAAGGGCCGTTGCCAGTGTCATCGAGGGTGCAAAAATCGATAGCATTGCCGGTGGTCCCGTCATGACTGGCGCTTTGGCCCTAACTGAACCGAAGGATAAGGCTAAGCCGAGCAGAGACACCCCCGCCGGGCGCGGTCAAACCTGGCCCTCACTCCGGATAAAGCTCCTTGGGGTCGATCTCGACCTCGGCGATGGTCTCGAGCTTGCCGGCGCGCGGGGCGCGGAAAAAGCAGTTGCGCCGGCCGGTGTGACAGGCGACGCCCTTCTGATCGACCAGCAGAAGCAGCGTGTCGCCGTCGCAATCGAGACGCAGCTCGACCAGCTTCTGGGTCTGGCCCGAGCTTTGCCCCTTGCGCCAAAGCTCAGCCCTGGAACGCGAGAAATAGTGGACCTCGCCGGTGCCAAGGGTCTCGGTGACGGCGTCACGGTTCATCCACGCCAGCATCAAAACCTCGCCGGTGTCGTGCTGCTGGGCGATGGCGGCAATCAGCCCATCGGCATTGAAGTCGATCTCGTCCAGCAGCTGTTCGAGGGCGTCGGTACCATCGTCCGGCATCGCCGGGGCCTCCGTAACGGCTTAAAAGGTCTTCATCGGCTCGCTGGTATTAGACCTTTGGCCCCCCCTGTCAACCGCGAAGCCGATGCTCTAGGGAGCGGAGAGACAGCGGACGAAAGCCCGGGCGTTGGCCCGCATCAGCGCGAAATAGAGATCCGGTCCCGGCGCCAGGCCGGCGCCGAGCGGATCGAGGACGGCGCTTGGCACGCCGGTCTCCCCGGTCAGCGCATGGATCAGGGACGCCGGCGTGCCGGGCTCCTTGAATATGCAGCCTATGCGGCCCGCTTCGATCGGCGCCCGGAGTCGGAGCATCCGCTTCGGCCCGGGTTTTTGATCCGGATCGCGGGCGACGGCGCCCCGCGCGATGAGGCCGAAACGCTTTTCGAAGTACTGGAAGCCGTCGTGATAGACCAGATAAGGAACGCCGCCGACCGGCTCGAGTTGGCCGCGTAGCTCGGCCGCCAGGGCGTCGAGACGGCGTTGCAGGGCGCGGACATTGGCGCCATAGCGCGCGCCGTTGGCCGGATCCCTGGCCGCCAGGGCGGCGCCGATGGCGCCGACCATGATCTTGGCGTTCCGGGGATCGAGCCAGATGTGCGGATCGGCGTCGCCCGGTTCGGCGCGCGAGGCAGGGGGCGCGCCGGCGCCGGCCCAAAGCCCGGCCTTGCGCCGCGTCAACAGCCCGAGCCCCGGGGTTTGCAGCATCGTCACGATGGCGGCCTTGCCGGCGAGGCTCTCGATCGGCTTGGCGAGGAACGCCTCGAGCGCCTCACCGATCCAAATGACGACATCGGCGCGCTGAAGGGCGCGCGCCTCCGACGGGCGGAGCACGCGATGATGGGCCGAGGCATCGCCCCTTACGATCAGGGCCGGCGTGCCCACCCCGGCCATGACGCCCGAGGCGAGCGAATGGAGCGGCGGGATGCTTGCCACCACCTTAGGCGCCTCGGCGGCGTGGCTTGCAGCCGCGACGCCCGCCGTCACCAGGGCCGCGACGATGACGATGTAAA
>JADFPK010000073.1 GCA_022562375.1 Pseudomonadota bacterium | reverse complement strand
CCGGGAGCGAAACCAATCCATGTGGCGCGCTACAGCCGGCGTCGACGGTGCCCGTGGAAGGGCGCCGGTACGCCCGGCGAATTGGCGCGCCCGAGAGGATTCGAACCTCCGACCCCAGGATTAGGAAAACTTTGCTGTTGGATTTCGCGTCGAGAACAGGTCATGGCTCGATGGCCTACCGAGCGCTGGCGGCATAAATGACGCGGCACGTTGGGCGAAGTCCTTGCTGTTTGGCAACGAGCGTCCCCTCATTTGGGGGCGTCCAGCAGGACTGGCGATCGGTAGTATGGGAGTCTTTTGATCGCCGATGATGTAAGCACTATTTGGCGAATCAAGTACGAACTGTAATTGCTAGCATGGAGAGCTTGACATCCAATCCCGAGTTAGAGAACAGCCTGGACGCAAAGCGGACATCGTGACGGATCAGATTTGATTTGCAGAACCGGAAAATCTGCTTGAACGGTATAAATTCAGCTGGCGATCGCAACCGGTTCACACGCCGACCATTCTCGGAACACCGTTATCACGCCGGCCAGCGCGTCCCAACCCGAGGTATGGCCCATCCGACCGACGTTGGTTAAGGCCGTCGGCAATAATCCCACATCACCGGCCAGAGTGCCGTTGAGGGCGGCGTGCAGCCATTCGCCACCAGCGCCCTCCGCCGCGGCGGCCAGATGGGCGGCGCTGATGGCGTTGCTGCGCAGCGCCACTTTTCCCTTTACAATCCCGAACAGCAGCTCGGAGAGGTCGGACCGACCCACGACCTGAAGGCCGATCATCGCACCGCCGAGAAAGTCGTCGCCGGATGGAGTCAGGCCCGGGCCGAGTCCGATCAGTTGGTCGATTGCGTCGGAAAGAACCTTCGGGAGCTTGTTGGAACTGGCCAGGACGATAGCCAGCCAATCGCAGAGACTCCTGACCGAACCCGACGCTCTTTGCGCAACGACGGATTTCGGTCCGGCCCCGGAGCTTGGCCCGGAGCTTGGAAGGATAAATTCGCCCAATCCTTCATCGCAATTGGCGCCGCCGCGCATCCAAGTCTCGACGAAACCGACACCCCTCGACAACGACTCCGGTGTCCATTCCGGGATCGCCGGCGGCGTCCAGTCGGAAGTATCGGCAAAGGAAAAGACGAAAGAAGGCTGCAAATGAATGGATGTATCTCCGATCCGCGCCGCCATGCCTACATGAATACCGGTGGCCCGCCAGTCCGTTTCCTCCGGAACGTCGCAACGCAGCACGACTGGGCCCATGGCGACGGAAGGCCCCGCCAGGCAGAGCCAGTTCCCCTGCGCGCTCAGGTAGAAGCTGTTCTCGAAAACGGCTTCGACGCGCGCCCGAACGCCACCCCTTGGCATGCGACTCGCAACATGCCCGGCGGACAAAATGTCTATCCCGGACGGGCGCCCGATATCATCCATCATCTGGAACGATGTGTGTGCCGGTTTCACCGTGCAATGCCGCCATCGCTTCGTCCAGGTGGGCGACGATCACGCGCTCGCCGCCTCCTTCCAGGAACCGAATGGCGGCTTCGACCTTGGGGCCCATACTGCCGGGCGGGAAGTGGCCCTCGGCATGAAGGGCCCGGAGTTCGCGAAGTGTGACCAAATCCAGGTAACGCTGTTCCGGCATGCCGAAGTTGATGGCGATCTTGGGCACCGCCGTTAGAACCATCATCATTTCCATACCAAGCACGTTGGCCATATGGGCCGATGTCAGATCCTTGTCGATAACCGCGGCCACCCCTTTGCGTACGCCTTTGGGGCCGCGGATGACCGGAATACCGCCGCCGCCCGCCGCGATGACGATAGTGCCGCGCTGGGCCAGAACCTGGACCAGCGAGATATCGCAAACGTGCGTCGGTTTTGGCGACGGCACCACATGCCGCCAGCCTCTCCCGGATTCCTCCTTCATGAGCCATCCGAGCTCCGCCTGCACCCGTTTGGCTTCCTCCTCGTCAAAGAACGGGCCGATCGGCTTGCTCGGATCCTCGAAAGCCGGGTCGTCGGGATCGACCTCCACTTGGGTCAATAGGCATGCGACATGGCGGGGGTTGTCGACCTCGCGAAGCGCGTTCTCCATGGCCTGCATCAACAAATAGGCGATCCCGCCCTGGCTGTGGGCGACGCAGATATCGAGCGACATCGGCGCGATGCGGTCACGGGCCAACACTTGGCGCATGAGAATCTTGCCGACGACCGGCCCATTGCCGTGGGTGATGACCAACTCGTTGTCGAGCAATGCCAAAGGAAGCAGCGCCTCGGCCGTACTGATGGCGATCTCTTTCTGCTCGCGGGACGTGCCTTCAATGTCTTCCGGATGGATGGCGTTGCCGCCAATGGCGACAAGCAGCCTACCCGGAATCCTGAGTTTGCCCGGCATTGCTCCCTCCTCAGGCCTGCCCTTGGATGTGGGCGAGGGCGAGTACGGCGGCGTCGGCGTTCGATGGCGCGACCAGGATGCCCGCGGTTTCTAGGGTCGCGATCTGTCGCGAGCGTCCTTGCGGGTCTTCGTCGGTTCCCGTGACCGAGGCGACAACGGTGGGCCCATCGGCGGGTCGGTTGGCGCCAACGACACCCACGAGATGACCGGCCGGATCGGAATGGGCGCCGTAGCCAATGACGATATCCAGCAGGATCACGCCCGTGGACGGGTCTGCCAGAGCCTTGGCGAGAGCCACGTCGCGCACGGTCGGATCGATCATCGGATGGGGCCTGCCCTGGGTGTACTCGTCGGCGCCCAGATCGATCATGGTGTGCGCGTTGCCGGCCTTCTCGATGTGGGATGCGCTGGGAATCGGGGCGTTCGACGACACCGGTTGGCCGTACGATCGGAAAATGGCCTGCGCTTCCGCACACAACGTGCCGCCGGTAAAAAGCCCCTGCACCTGGCGCCGCTCCAGCGGCAAGGCCCGTTCCGGAGCCGAGGCACTGAACCCTTCACCAATTCGTCGGCCGCCCAATGCGTTTTCGGCCGCCTCCTTGAGGGTGACCGTCAGGGTCGCGTTATCCGGCAGTTTGACGTTTTCGGCGCCGATGAAACATACGGTGTGGGCTTTGCCGCTGGCGGCAATGCGTTCGGCGATGCGCGAGACCACCGATCGGGCCGGCGGTTTGGAGATCAGGACGATTTGCCCGGTATTGGGGTTTTGGTCAAGGGCGTCGAGCGCCATCAGGGTGGTGATGCCGCCGACCTCTTCCGAGAGATCGCGCCCGCCCACGCCAATGGCCTGGGAGATGCCCCCGCCGCCTTGTGCGATCAAGCACGAGACTTCCTGGGTGCCCGTGCCCGAAGCGCCAACGATACCGATATCTCCGCGCGGCACCTTGTTGGCGAAGGCTAGCGGTTGGCCGTTGATGATCGCCGTCCCGCAATCCGGCCCCATGACGAGAAGCCCAAGGTCGCGCGCCTCCCGTTTGAGGGCGATTTCGTCTTCCAGCGTCACATTGTCGCTGAATATCATCACGTTCAAGCCACCGCGCAAGGCCTTGCGCGCCTCGGCGGCGGCGAAGTCGCCGGGTACGGAAATCAAGGCCAGATTGGCCTCGGGCATCCATCGGCGGGCGCCGCTGATCGTCCGCGGGCGCCATGTCTGTTGGTCTCTGCCGCGGTTGGCCGGGCGGTCCAGAATCGTACTGGCTTCGGCGAGGGCAGCTTGGGCGGCGTTGGCGCTGCGGGCCCGGATGCCGACGACGAGGTCGCCGCCTTCGGCCTGATGGCCGGATTTTTCCAACAGCCCCGCATCGGCCATGATCTGCTTGTTGGCGGGTGTTCCCATCATCAAGGCCGCTTCTTCGACGCCGTCCATATCGGCGATCGTCCGCGACAGCCGCATGAGGGCAACCGAATCCAGGTAGAACCCTTTCCGGACGTGATTGAGGACGGTGGCGCTCATGACACGCCCATGGTTTCGGCAAACGCCACCAAGGCCTGCTCGAAGCAGGCCATCGGCGCGCGAACGACGCCGGCGCCAACCTGTCCGACGCCCGGGTCCTTGTGGGCGATGCCGGTGTTAATAGTTGGCGCCAACCCGGTCTCGACGACCAAACGGATGTCGATGCCGGTTGGCACGCCCATGTAATCCATGGCGGGAATCGTCCATTCCGGGTTCTCGCCGACGGTGATCTGCGACATGGTTCGCGTGAAGTTGGCCGCCTCGGAGGAAGCTCCCCTGCCGACGAAGCCCGCGACCGCCGGGGCGGCGCCCATGGCGAAACCGCCAAGGCCAACCGTTTCGATGATCGTCGAATCCCCCATGTCGGGATTGGCGTCGGCCGCCGTGAAGCCAGGGAAGTAAAGCCCTTCGGGCATTTCGACGGGAGCCACGAACCAAGTGTCGCCAGTGCCGCTGACCCGGATGCCAAAGTCGGTGCCGTTGCGGCTCATGGCGGTAACGACGCTCGCGCCCTCGATGCCGCTGACCGGATCCGTGATCGCCTTGCCCATGACCATGGCGATATTGAGGAAAAACTGATCGTTACCGCCGATGAAAGAAAGCGCCTCGACAAGTGACCCGGCCTCCGACGACGTTTCGGCCAGGGCCGGCGCCACGGCCCGCAGGGTGAGCCCTGAACAACCGACGTTGCGCTGATGCATCTCATCGCCCATGGTCAATCCCCGGGCAACCAGATTCTTGAGGGGGATGCCGTCCATTTCCCGCAGCGCCCGGCCCATGGAGGGGCCGAGGGTGTCCCTGAGCCAGCGCAAGCGATCGAGTACCTCGACGTCGTTGCCGCCAAACCGCATGACTTTGCCTAGCCCCTCGTTGATGGTGCAAAAGGCTCGGTTTTCGAAGGTCCGGTTCTCGACCACCATGACCGGCTGGTTCATGGTCGTCATCCCGGTCATCGGGCCGACCGCATCGAAATGGTGGTTGGGGTGGAACTCGAACTCACCGGCGGCGGCCATGTCGGCGGCCGCCTCCAGGTCCGGCGCCCATCCCTCGAATACCGCGATTCCGGTGACCGCGCCCCGCATCGGGCCGCACATGCGGTCCCATTCGATCGGCGGACCGGCGTGCAGGATCATATGCTCCCGCAAATCGGGAATGGCTTCGGACGCGGGAATCACGTCGACGAGCACGGGATCGCCGGCGAGCATGCGCCGCAAGGCTTCCTGGTTCGCGCTTTCAATCTTTTCCATCGGACATAAGGCCTTTGAGCTATCCGCTCAGCTTCGAGAGCAGAGCCGCCAGCTTCGGATCGCCTCCGGCCGGCGGCGACCAATCGACGTGAACGACGGAAACGCCCTGATCCTCCAGGTCTTGAGCGAATCCTTCGAGCCCGACGTTGATCACATGAAGCGGCGAGTTCAGTAGATTGTTTGATTGTTGCTTGTTCTCCGGCATATCTCTCTCACGGTTTGTGTAACTCAGGGGGCTTGCGGGTGAAGGTGCGGCGCCCGTTCTTGAAGCCGAACATCGGCGCCGCCAGTTCCTGGACCATGGCTTCCGGACTCTCGCAATCGAGGACGACGATGTCCGCCGGATTGCCGACGCTAATGCCGTAATCGAGGAGACGCAGGAGGCGGGCCGGGCGTGTCGTCACCATATCGACGCAATCGCGCATCCCGGACCGGGTGCCGATGTGGCCAATGTTGGCGTAGAGATTGGCCATCCGAACCAACGAACAGTCACCGAACGGCGTGAACGGGTTGAGCACGTTGTTGGTGGATAGGGCGCAGTTGACGCCATCACCGATCATTCGATGAACCGGGGCCACCCCCCGGACTATGTCGTGATCGCGGTCCGCGCCCATCAGGAACAGGTCCGTCGAGGGCAGCACGGTAACGGCGACGCCGGCATCGGCGAGCCGCGAGGACACGTCCTTGAGGCGGGCCGGATCGAGGGCCGAAAGCTTACTGACATGACCGATGGCGACGCGGCCGCCCCAACCGGCCTTTTCGGTCTGTTCGCAAACGTATTCGACGGTCATCCCCTCGGGGTTGGTATCGAAGTCAAGATGGAAGTCGATATCGACGTCGAACTGCCGCGCCAACTGGAAAACCCGATCGATCTGCCCGTGCGGATTCGAATCCGTGTAGGGACAGCCGCCGACCACCGTGGCGCCGCGCCGAAGCGCGTCGACCATCAGGTCATCGGTGCCGGGATTGTTGAGCAGGCCTTCCTGGGGGAAGACGCAAATTTCCAGATCGATCGCCCACCGATATTCCGCGACCAGCGGCACGACGGCCTCGATGCTCTGGACCCCGATCACGGGGTCGACCTCCAGGTGGGTGCGCATGCGGGTCGTGCCCTGGAGAATGCATTTCTCAAGGGTCCGGACCGCGCGCTGGCGGATGTCTTCCACCGTAAACGCCTTTTTGGCCTTGGAGACCTCGCGGATGGCCTCGTCGAGCGTTCCTTCGTCGGCCTTGCAGCGATCCAGGATGCAGGCCTTGTCCAGGTGAATGTGCGATTCGACGAATCCGGCAACCGCGAAACGGCCCTCGAGGTCCATCTCTTCGGCATCGGCGTTCAAGCCCGGCTCGACGGCGGCGATCCGGCCATCGGCGATGCCGATATCGGCGATAACAACCGCGTCGCCGTCAACCAGTCCGACATTGCGCAAGACCAGATCCATTCGCGCTCCCCTATTGCGTTCCGGGCCCGGCGTCGAGACGCCGGTGCACGTGATAGCCCTCGCGCGCCAAGCCAACGCAGTGGCTGGAAACGAACGCCGCCATGGCCTCCATCCGTTCATGAGCCGGCGCGTTTGTCTCGCGCAACCGCTCGACCGTCGCCTGCACGTCGTGACGGAGCCTGTCGAAGTCGATCGAGATGAAGCGGCGTCCCTCCAACACCATCCGGCCACCGATCATGACGCTGTCGACGGCGCTGCTGTCCGCGCAGTTGACGATCTGATTGGGGATGTCGTTCAAGGGCACGAAGCTGACGTTTGTCAGGTCGAGAAAGACGATGTCCGCCTTGTAGCCCGGCGCCAGACGGCCGATGAGACCGCCCAGCCCCAATACCGAAGCGCCGCCCAAGGTGGCGGCCTGAAGAACCTCCCAGGCGCCAAGCCAGGTGTCCGGATCCGGATCGACGATCCGGGAGACAAACGTCGCCATCCGCATCGTCTCGAACATGTTCTGGTGGTCGGCCGAGGCCGAACCGTCGCTGCCGACGCCAAGGGTGACTCCTAAGTCCAGCATCCTGCGGGCCGGCGCGATGCCGGAGCCCAAGCGCAGGTTCGAGCCCGGGTTATGGGCGACGGAAGCGCCGCGGTCGCTCAGGATCTTCAAGTCGTCGTCGTCGAGCCAGATGCAATGGGCGCCGGTGAAGTTGGCGCCGAGCAGCCCCAAATCGTCGAGATGGGCGGTCAGCGTCTTGCCGTAACGCTTCAGGCCGGAGACGGCTTGCACCTTGGATTCCGCCAGGTGCATCTGGATTCCGACGTCGTACTCCTTGGCGAGATCGCGGCAGGCCCGGATGAAATCGTCGGTGCAGTGAAGCGGTATGGTCGGGCCCAAGGCCGGCCGCGCGCGCTCGCGGTCGACGGGCCACTCCTGCATCAAGGCCCGGCAGCCGGCGATATGCTCTTCCCAGGGTGCGGCCCGCAACTTCTCGGCGTGACTCCGGTGCGGCTCGGGCAGCGACTCCAACAGCCCCGGAATGGCCTGATAGAGGCTGGTATCGGCCATCATCGGCGCCACCACCGCGCGCACGCCGACCTCGGCGTAGGCCCGGGCGACCGCCGAAATGCCCTCCAAGGTAGGCGCCGGAAACTCGAAGAACATGTCGTAGGCGGCGGTGCACCCCTTCAGGACCATCTCGGCGGCGTTGAGGCGCGCCGCCAAATACCTGTCTTCCTGCGTCAGGCCGCCGCTCACCCAGGGGCTCGCGTTGAGCAGCAGTTCGAGCGACCATTTGTCGCCGGAACCCTTGCCGAGGCTGCCATGGCCGTGGGTATGGGCGTTGACCAGGCCGGGCATGAGCAGACGCTCGGTCGCGTCGATGACGCCGGCGTCGTCGGGGGCGTCCAGTCCCGGCGGTCCCGTTTCGATGATGCTGTCGCCCTCGATCAGGAGGTCGGCCGCTTCGACCACCCGGCGCTCGGGATCGAGCAGCCGGCCGTTCCGGATGACTTGTCGATCGGGCGTTGCGGTCATGGCGTCGCTTCTTCGGTTTCGCCATTGGCCCCGTCGGCGGCGCCGGAGCCGGCCATGTGACGGCCGATTTCATGGACGTCGGCGGTCTCGCGCGGCGTTTCGTAAACCAGCCGGCCCTCGAACATGACGACGATGCGGTCGGCGAGCTCGAGGATTTCATCCAGATCTTCGCTGATC
>JADFPK010000288.1 GCA_022562375.1 Pseudomonadota bacterium | reverse complement strand
AGGACAGCGCGGTGGCGGCGAAGGTGCCGAGCACGATCCACGCCAGGACGAAGGTGAGAAGGAACTGCATCCGCAGGCGCGGATCGCGGGTCGAGAAGGTCTGCCACAGGAGCACGATGTAGAGCACCACGAGCCAGGAATTGTAACTCAGGTTGATCGATGCCGAGATCAGCGGATGGCCGAGCAGCGGCTGGAGCAGTCGCCACGGATCGACGCCGCCATGGAGGATCCTGTCCCACGCGGCGAAGGTCACGTCCCAGCCGTAAGGGTTCATGGCCGGGATCAGCGACTTGAGCGAGGTGACGACGCCGAGCAACACCGGTATGAAGACGAACACTGGAAGGGCGGCGAGCAGCAGCCGGCGGGTCAGGAACCGGTCCCGCATATTGGCGACGATGTAGGCGGTCAGGCGCTTCGGCCGGACGACCACCATCACGTAAATCGGATAACCCCCGAAAAAGGCGAAAAGAAACAGGCCTATGATGATGGCCATGGTCTCGGAATAGAGGAGGGGTACGAACCTCTCCTCGGTGCCAAGCAGGCTCGTCATGATCCACCCGGCGCAGGTGTAGCTAAGGATGAGGCCAATAAACCATCCATGCGCACCGAGCATCGACATGAGATCGGCGCCGAATCCGCCGGCTCGGCGGCGAATTTCGCCGCCTTGTTCCGATGCCGACTCCAGTTGTTCGCTATGCGACGTCATTGGCAAAGCGTTCCTGTTAGCGAAACGGATATCTTAGGCGTGGTTATCTTAACAAGTGGATTACCGATTTTGCCGGAAGGATTTCGGCCAGCGGCGCCGAGCCCCTGGCGCAAGGGCCGGAATCCCGGCCGGCCAAAGACGGCGCCCGGGCCTCCTCTCCTTCAACCAGGGCCCCCGCACACGGTGCCCCCGTGGCCACGCGCCCGGGGCCCTAAGCCGCCCCCGGTTCCACTATGAACCAGGGGCGCGACCCAGGTGGATGGCGGCGCAAAAGGCGCAGACGCCAAGACGGCCCGATGGTCGGTGCCATCGGGCCGCCGGTGTTTCACCCAAGGCGAAAGTTTAGAATGTCGCCGTGTTGCATTTAGGCGCATCTAACAGGCAATTCGCCATGGAATTGAAGAGCGAGTTGATGGCGCCGCTCATCGCGATCACGCCAGCGATGATGAAGACGGCGACCAGCGCCATGATCAGCGCGTATTCCACCGCGTTGGCGCCGCCCTTGTGGCGCAGCACGGTGACGACGTAATCTTTCAACATCCAAATCATGATTCCCTCACGCTTGTCCAAATCCGACGCCGGCCCGGCGAGAACGCCGCCGGCCCCCTGCCGTTCTCCCTGATCGTGGAGAACACTCTTTCTTGGCCCTTACCCAAGGTCCTGGCCCATACCCAAGACGTTTTTGCCCTCGGGAGGCTGAGGCCATTATTGTTGGCGCCCGGGCATATGACAAGCGCTTTCTCGACCCAGGCCGGCCTCGGCGTTCCACGTCAAGATGACCGGCCAAGGTATTGAAATTCTTCACCCTTGCGCGGATTGCCACCCGGCCTGCCCTCCGCCCCGCGGCCCATAGCCTCCCGCCTTCGCGCCTGCGCCGCCGGAGCGGCTTCGTCGCGCAGGCGCGAAGCCCGCTTCGGCGGGCGGAGGAAGGCCGGGCGACGGATCGGGAGGCGGGCGATCATCGCCACGGCACGCCCTCGGCCGGCGCCGGAATTTTTTCAGCCGAGGCTTTTCATTGCCTGGCGGTCTGGGTTCATTCCGTGGCGGCCGCGGACGCGGCGCCGGGTTCGCCGCCATCGCCGCTTTTCTCGTGAAGCTCGGCCAAACGGGTCATCTGGCCGAGCGAGATCAGATGGGCGTAGATCAGCGCCAGCCAGCCCCGCCGGCGCCACTCGAGGAAATCGGCATCGGCGATGGCGGAGAGTTTCTTCTCGTCGATGATCTGAGCGCCGATGAAATTGTACTTCCTGCCCGACGGCAGTCGCACCTGGGCCTTGAGGCCCTGGAACATCTCCAGTCTCTCGAGCTCCTGGCAGATGGCGACGGTATGGGCGTGGTTGGTCTGGAACTGCT
>JADFPK010000072.1 GCA_022562375.1 Pseudomonadota bacterium | reverse complement strand
GGGATCTCGGACTCCGAGATCATGTTCGTCATCATGTCGGACGAGGCCATGCGGGCGCTGATCGACAAGGAGGTAACGCTCGGCGGCGACGCATCGATCGCCATCGGCACCGATGGCGCCGGCATCAAGGGCGCGACGACGCTCGAGTTCGGCAAGGATATCTTCTCCGTTTCCAAGCAGGTGGGGCTGTACGGCGGCGCCAGCTTCGAGGGCGCCTGGGTCCGGAAGCGCGAGGCCTTCAACACCGAATATTACGGCGCCAAGGCGACACCCCAGGAGATCCTGCTGGAGCGCAAGTTCTCCAATCCCGGCGCCGACATGCTGAGGGCGGTCCTTGACATCAAGTAGCGCATCCTCGCGCGCCGGGCGCGTCCCCGCCCTGATGCTGCAGGGAACGGGCTCGGACGTCGGCAAGTCACTGCTGCTGGCGGGGCTGGCGCGCGCCTTCGCGCGCTCGGGTCTCAAGGTGCGCCCGTTCAAGCCCCAGAACATGTCGAACAACGCCGCGGTGACCGCCGACGGCGGCGAGATCGGGCGCGCCCAGGCGCTCCAGGCCCGGGCGTGCTTCACCGAACCCGTCTCCGACATGAACCCGGTGCTGTTGAAGCCGCAGTCCGAGATCGACGCCCAGATCGTCGTCCAGGGGCGGATCGCCGCCAACGCCGGCGCCCGGGACTATTACGCCCTCAAACCGTCGCTCTTGGTCAAGGTGCTGGAAAGCTTCGGCCGCCTCGCGGGGGACGCCGAGTTGATCCTGGTCGAGGGCGCCGGCAGCCCGGCGGAAGTGAATCTGCGCGCCTCCGACATCGCCAACATGGGGTTCGCCGAGGCCGCCGATATTCCCGTCGCGCTGATCGGCGATATCGAGCGCGGCGGCGTCATCGCCAGCCTCATCGGCACCCACGCGCTGCTGAGCCCGGGCGAACGCCGCCGCGTCAAAGGCTATATCGTCAACAAGTTCCGCGGCGACGCGACCTTGTTCGAACCGGCGATCGGCGCCATAGAAGAGCGCACGGGATGGGATTGCTTCGGCGTCGTGCCGTTCTTCAGCCCCGCCTCGCTGCTGCCCGCCGAGGACGCCATGGCGCTCGAGGAGGGCCGTTACGCCAAAGCGATGGCGGGCGCGGAAGCCGTCACCGTCGCCGTGCCGCGGCTACCCCGGATCAGCAATTTCGACGATCTCGATCCCCTGGCGGCGGAGCCCGGCGTTACCATCGACCTCGTCGAGCCCGGCCGGCCGTTGCCCACGGGCGCCAAGCTGGTGCTGCTGCTGGGTTCGAAGACGACGATCGGCGATCTCGCATTCCTGCGCGCCCAAGGGTGGGACACCGACATTCAAGCCCATCTGCGCCAGGGCGGACGGGTAATGGGGCTTTGCGGCGGCTATCAGATGCTGGGCAAAAAGATTTCCGATGGGCATGGCGTCGAAGGGACGCCGGGCGAGGCCGAGGGCCTCGGTCTTCTCGATGTCACGACGAGGATCGAGGCTTCGAAGACATTGAAGGAGGCCACGGGCATCGAGGTCACCACCGGCGCCCGTGCGCGGCTATGAAATACATTCAGGCCAGACGTCCGGACCCGACTGCGCCCGCCCGATGCTCGATCTGGAGGGCCGCGCCGAAGGGGCGCGTTCGGCCGACGGCAAGGTCATGGGATGTTATCTTCATGGCCTCTTCGCCGCCGATGCCTTCCGCCGCGCTTTCCTCAAGACCCTCGGCGCCGAGGCCGCGAAGGCCGATTTCGAGGCCAGGATCGAGACCACGCTCGATGAGCTGGCCGATCATCTCGAGGCCCACATCGACACCGCCCGGTTGCTGGAGATCGCCCGTGAACGTTCCAGGTACTGAGATGCAGAACGTTCTAGGTACTGAGATGCAAAAGGATCAGACCGGCGACGAGCCCGGCGTTTATCAGGCAGGCGACCGTGAACATGTAAAGCGCGCGGCGGATGTCCCGGGGGTTCGCCCGCGCCCTGCCGCCGCCGATCCAGGGATCGGGCGCCGCCTCGCCTTGATAGCTCCTCGGCCCGCCGAGCGCCAGGTCGAGCGCCCCGGCCATCGCCCCTTCGGGCCAGCCGGCGTTGAGCGAGCGGTGCTTGGCGGCGTCGCTGAACATGACCTTGAAGGCACGCGCGGCGTTGGCCGTCGGCACGAACAGCGCCGCAAGGGCGATCACCACGCCGGAAATGCGCGCCGGGAAGAAGTTGAGCGCATCGTCGAGCCGCGCCGCCGCCATGCCGAAGGCGCGATGGCGGGGCGTGGTGAAGCCGATCATGCTGTCCATGGTGTTGACCGCCTTGTACATCATCAAGCCCGGAAGGCCGAGGAGGGCGTACCAGAACACCGGCGCCAGCACCCCGTCGCTGAAGTTCTCGGCGCAGCTTTCGATCGCCGCGCGGCAGACCCCGTGTTCGTCGAGCCCCTTGACGTCGCGCCCGACGATGTGACCGACGGCGGCGCGCCCGGCGTCGATGCCGTCCTCGCGGAGGGCCGTCCCGACGCGCCTGACGTGATCGAAGAGGCCGCGCTGGGCGATCAGGATCACCAGGACGGCAAGTTCCAGGACCTCGCCGAAGGGGACCTTGCGGGCAAACAGATGCACCGCCCAGCCGATGGTGGCGACGAGAAGGATGAGGACGACGACGACGACGGCGCCGCGCAGGATGCGGTTGCGCTCGCTGCGGATCTCGCGGTTGAGCCGGCGATCCAGCGCGCCGACGAGCCGGCCGAAGGCGGCCACCGGGTGGGGGATGACGCGGAACAGCGGCCCGAGACCGCCGACGACCGCCTCGATGAAGAGGGCGAGCAGCAGGATCAAGGCATCGTTCGCGCCGCTTCCGCCAACGCCGAGGGGGCCGGTGGCAAGCATCGCCGGAGCATGGTTTGGCCGGCGCCTAAGGTCAATGACGAACTGGGAAGGGTTCGGGCGGAGGCCTGAACGCGCATTCGCCCCCATTGTTGGGCGGGTGCGAAGGTCAGAAACGAGGGAGGGACTCGATCATGGCGCTTAACGGGACCGAGACGGCGGTGCTCTTGTGCGGGCACGGCAGCCGCGACGAAGAGGCAATCGCCGAGTTCCGCCGGCTCGCGGCGAGGCTCGCCGAGGAGATCCGGCCCCTGCCGCTGGCCGACGCCCATCTCGAATTCGCCCGCCCCCATATCCGCGAAGGGCTGGAGAGCCTGCGCGATGCCGGCGCCAAACACATCCTCGCGGTCCCCGGCATGCTGTTGGCCGCCGGGCATGTGAAGAACGACATCCCGTCGGAACTCAACTCCTTCGCCGATGCCCATCCGGAAATGACCGTGCGCTACGCCCGCGAGCTGGCCATCGAGCCCAAGCTGTTGCGCGTCGCCGCCCAACGCATCGAGGAGGCGGAGGCGGAGGCGAAAAAGCGGGTTCGCCGCGAAGACACGCTGCTCGTCGTCGTCGGGCGCGGCACCACCGATCCCGACGCCAACTCCAACGTCGCCAAGATCGCCCGCATGCTGTGGGAAGGGATGGGCTTCGGCTGGGCCGAGACGGCGTTCAGCGGCGTCGCCCATCCAGGCGTCGACGTGGCACTGGAGCGGGTGGCGCGCCTCGGCTTTCCGCGCATCATCGTCTTCCCCTATTTCCTCTTCACCGGCGTCCTGGTCAAACGCATCCTTCGCCTGACCCGGGAGGCGGCGGCCGAACATCCCGAGATCGAGTTCCTCTCCGCCGGCTACCTCAAGGACCACCCGCTGACCATCGAGACCCTGATCGAACGGGTGCATGAGATCGGGAAGGGTGCGAACAACATGAACTGCCAGCTCTGCAAATACCGCGAACGGGTGATCGGTTACGAGCACGATGTCGGCAAGGTCCAGGCCGGCCATCACCACCATGTGCGCGGCATCGGCACCGGCCCCGACACCGGGCATATCCAGCCATGAGGGCCTATCTCCGCGACCCCGATGAGATTTACCGCCGTTCGTTCGAGGCGGTGCGGCGCGAGACCGACCTTGCCGCCATCCCCGAAGACCTCACCGACATCGCCCTTCGCCTGGTCCACGCCACCGCCATGCCCGAATTGGTGCGCGATCTTCGGTCCTCCCCCGGCGCCGCGACGGCGGGCCGGGCGGCGCTGGCCGCGGGCGCCCCGATCATCGCCGATTGCAAGATGGTGGCCGACGGCATCCGCGCCGATCTCGTCGAAGGGCGGAACGAAATCATCTCGGCCCTCGACGGGCCGGGGACGGCGGCATACGCCAGCGAACGCAAGACCACCCGCGCCGCCGCCGGCATCGCGCTTGCCCGGTCCCGCATCGACGGCGGCGTGATCGCCATCGGCAACGCGCCGACGGCGCTGTTCGCGCTTCTCGATGAGATCGAGGAAGGCGCCGGCAAGCCGGCGCTTATCCTCGGCTTTCCCGTCGGCTTCATCGGCGCCGCCGAATCCAAGCAGGCGCTGGTCGAGGCCGACATCGGCGTACCCTTCATCACCCTGGCGGGAAGGTTCGGCGGCTCGGCCCTGGCGGCGGCGGCGGTCAACGCCCTGTTGATCGCGATCCCGGCCCCGGTCGCGGTACGGGCCGAAGCGGCGGGGGGCGCGCCATGACCGTCTGGCTCAACGTCGTCGGCATCGGCGCCGACGGGTTGGCGGGGTTGAGCCCGGCGGCGCGGACCCTGATCGCCACCGCCGAGATCCTCATCGGCGGCGAACGCCACCTCTCCATGGTGCCGGGGAACGGGGCCGAGCGCATGGGCTGGCAATGGCCGATCGAGCGCACGCTCGACGCCATCGCGGCCAAGCGGGGGAAGCGCGTCACCGTGCTCGCCAGCGGCGATCCGATGTCATTCGGCATCGGCGTCGCGCTATCGAAGCATTTCGACCGCTCCGAGATGGCGGTGATCCCCCATATCGGCGCCTTCGCCCTGGCCTGCGCGCGGCTCAACTGGCCGCTTCACGAGGTCGAGACCCTGACGCTGCATGGCCGGCCGCTCGAACTTCTCAACCTCCACATGGCGCCGGACGCGCGGCTTCTGGTTATGTCGGAGGACGGCGATACGCCGGGGAAGGTGGCCTCGGCGTTGAAGGCGCGGGGCTTCGGGCCGAGCCGCCTGGTGGTGCTGGAGGAGATGGGGGCGGCGGGGGAATCGCGCATAGAGGCCACGGCCGAGGGCTGGAACGCGCCGCGTTGCAAGGACCTCAACACCATCGCCGTCGAATGCCGCGCCGGAAAGGACGCGACGTTTCATCCGCGCCTGCCGGGCCTTCCCGACGACGCTTTCGAGCATGACGGCCAGATCACCAAGCGCGAGGTGCGCGCCATCACGCTCTCCGCGCTGGCGCCGATGCCGGGCGCCCGGCTTTGGGACGTCGGCGCCGGCGCCGGCTCCATCGCCATCGAATGGCTGCGCGCGGCCAAGCGCACCGAGGCCACGGCGATCGAGCGCGACCCCGCGCGCCGGGCGGTAATGGCCAGGAACGCCGCCGCCTTGGGCGTGCCGGGGATCGAGATCATCGAAGGCGAGGCGCCGGCGGCGCTCGACGGGCTCAAAGCCCCCGACGCGGTGTTCATCGGCGGCGGGCTGACGGCGCCGGGTCTGATCGAGGCCTGCTGGGACCGGCTCAAGCCCAAAGGGCGGCTGGTCGCCAACGCGGTGACGGTGGAATCGGAAACGGTGCTGGCCCGCGCAAGCGATAGTTTCGGTGGAAGCTTGACGCGCATCGCCATCTCCCGCGCCGAGCCGCTCGGCCAATACGGCGCCTGGCGGGGGTTGATCCCGGTGACGCAACTGGCGGCGGTGAAGCCTTAGGGTCAGAACATGACGGAAGCAGGAAAGCAATCGTCCCCCATGGTTTACGGGCTCGGCGTCGGGCCCGGCGATCCCGACCTGATCACCGTCAAGGGCTTGCGTATCCTCAAAGCCACGCCGGTCATCGCCTACCCGGCGACGATGGCGGGCGAGAGCACGGCGCGGGCGATCGTCGATCGGCATCTCGGCAACGGCAAGACCGAGCTGCCGCTGCTCATCGACATCAGCGCCGGCCACGCCGCCAACGCCGCCAATTACGACAAGGCGGCGGCGGCGATCTCGGCCCATCTCAAGGCCGGGCGCGACGTCTGCGTGCTGTGCGAGGGCGACCCCTTCTTCTACGGCTCCTTCACCTACCTCTTCACCCGGCTGGCCGAGGACTGGCCGGTGGAAGTGGTGCCCGGGGTGTCGTCCCTGACCGCCTGCGCCGCGGCGCTGGGCGCGCCCCTGGCGGCGGGCGGCGATATTTTGACGGTGCTGCCGGCCTCCTTGGATGAGAATGTGCTGCGCCGGCGCATGGAGGAGGCCGACGGCGTCGCCATCATCAAGATCGGCCGGCACTTCGCCAAGATCGCGAAGGTGCTGGAGGACGCCGGTCTTCTGGCCAACGCCCGCTATGTCGAACGCGTCGGCTTCGCCGATGAACGAAGCCTGCCGATCACCGAGGTCAAGGCGGACGAGGCGCCCTATTTCTCGATGGTGCTGGCGCACCGCCGCCATGAGTCCTGGAAATGACCGGAGAGACCATGAAGCCGGCGGCGCTGATCGCCCTGACCGAGGGAGGGGTTGAGCTTGCCCTCAGGATCAAATCCGCCCTTCCCGGCGCCACCATCCATGGCCTTAGCATTCGCACCGACGGCGCCGATGTGCCCTTCGGCGATCTCGCCCCACATCTGCAAGCCTTGTTCGCCGAGCGCGTGCCGATTATCGGCATCTGCGCCGCCGGCATCCTCATCCGTTGCCTCGCCGGCGTCATATCGGACAAGCGCCAGGAAGCAAGCGTGCTCGCCGTCGCCGAGGACGCCAGCGCCGTCGTGCCGCTGCTTGGCGGGCATCGCGGCGCCAACGGCCTCGCCCACGACATCGCCCGGTGCCTGGGAATATCGCCCGCCATCACCACCGCCGGCGATGTGCGTCTCGGCCTGGCGCTCGACGATCCGCCGAAGGGCTGGCGCGCCGCCAACGCGCAAGCCGCCAAGGCCGTCACCGCCGCCCTGCTTGCCGGCGAGCCCGTCAGGCTCGAAATCGAGGCCGGCGACGGGGCGTGGCTCCTTAACTCCGGCGCGCGCTTCGCCGAGGCGGCCGATCACGCCATCGTGCTGACCGAGAGGGATTTGGGCGAAGCGGAGGGGGACGGGAAAACCCTGGTGCTCAACCCGGCCACCCTCGCCCTTGGCGTCGGCTGTGTCAGGGGGGCGGAGCCGGGAGAGCTCATCGCCCTGGCGCGCGAGACGCTGGCGTCGGCCAATCTCGCGCCCGGCGCCGTCGCCTGCGTCGTCTCCATCGATCTCAAGGCCGACGAGGCGGCGGTCCACGCGGTGGCGGAGGATCTCGGCGTGCCGGCGCGTTTCTTCACGTCCAAACGGCTCGAACGGGAGACGCCGCGCCTGCTCAACCCGTCCCTCGCCGTCTATCGGGAGACCGGCTGTCACGGCGTCGCCGAGGGGGCGGCGCTGGCGGCGGCGGGGGTGGAGGCCGAGCTCATCGTCGCCAAGCGGAAAACGGCCAACGCGACTTGCGCCATCGCCCGCGCCGATCGGGCGATCGATGCCGAGGAGACCGGCCAGGCGCGGGGCCGGCTGCACATCGTCGGCATCGGCCCCGGCGATCCGGCGTTGCTCACCGGCGAGGCGCGCGGCGTCCTGGCGGCGGCGGAAGAGGTCGTCGGCTACACCCTCTATCTCGATCTCCTGGGCCCGACGATCGCGGCCAAGCGGCGTCATGCCTTCCCGATTGGCGCCGAGGCCGAGCGCGCGCGCTCCGCCCTCGATCTCGCCGCCGAGGGCCGGGTGGTGGCGCTGGTATCTTCCGGCGACGCCGGGATCTACGCCCTCGCTTCCCTGGTGTTCGAACTGCTCGACGCCGAAGAGCGTGCGGATTGGAACCGGGTCGCCATATCCATCGCCCCGGGCATCTCCGCCATGCAGGCCGCCGCGGCCGCGGCCGGCGCCCCCTTGGGCCATGATTTCTGCGCCATTTCGCTGTCGGACCTGCTGACCCCGTGGGCCGATATCGAGCGCCGCCTCGGCGCCGCCGGCGAGGGGGACTTCGTCGTCGCCCTTTACAATCCGGCCTCGGCGCGCCGGCGCCATCAGATCATTGCGGCGCGGGACATACTCTTGCGGTCGCGCGACCCCGAAACGCCGGTGCTGATCGCGCGCAATCTGGCACGCAAGGGCGAGGAGGTCAGGATCATCCCGCTCGCCGATCTCGGGCCCGACGACGCCGACATGACGACATTGGTGATCATCGGCAACAGCCGGACCCGGCTGATCACGCGCGGGCAAAGGCGCT
>JADFPK010000287.1 GCA_022562375.1 Pseudomonadota bacterium | reverse complement strand
GCCAACATGGAGTTCGCTGGAAACCGCCTCAATATCGTGATCCTCGATGCCTGCCGGAGTAATCCTTACAAGCGCGGGTTCCGTTCGGCGGCGCGTGGATTGGCCAGGATGCAGGCGGCCAGCGGCACCTTGATCGCCTATGCCACCGCTCCCGGCGATGTGGCCGCCGATGGTTCCGGGGCAAACAGTCCGTATTCCGCCGCCCTCGCCGTCGCCATGCGCAAGCCCGGCCTGCAGGTCGAGCAGATGTTCAAACGGGTCCGGGTGTCGGTCCAGCATCAGACCAAGGATGCGCAGACGCCGTGGGAATCGTCGTCGCTGACCGGCGATTTCTATTTCGTGCCGGGCGCCGGGGGAACCGTCGCCGTCACGCCCGTCGACGTCAACAACACGCAAGAGGATATCGCCTACTGGCAGTCGATCCAGGACAGCCGGCGAGCGAGCGATTTCGAATCCTATCTGGACCGCTACGGCGACACCGGCGCCTTCACGATCCTGGCGCGCAACCGCGCAAAGCTGTTGCGCGCGCACGAATTGGACGGGACATCGCCCTTCCAGCAGCAGACGGCCGACGGCAAGAACGAACAGCAAGCGGCCGCCGAGGCCCTGATCCGGGGCCGCAAGATGATCCAGGAACTGGCCAGCAACGCCAACCACGTGATGGGCAACGAGGACATTCCGTTCGCCAAGCGGATCGAGAAATTCCGCGGCCTGCTGGGCGAAGTGGTCGACTTCAAGCCGATGGCCCAATACGTCCTCGGCAGACACTACGACACCGCGACGCCCGACGAATGGGCGCGTTTTTACGCCGTCTACAAAGAGCTGTTCCTGTCCGGCTACGAATTTTCCGCGGCCAAGAACTGGAACGGCAAATACGAGGTCGAAAAAATCCGCGCCTACGGCAAGGACACGCTGATCTCGGTCCGCCTCGACCGCGAGGACGGCTCGGAATACCTCAAGGTCGCCTTCCGGGTCCGGCGCCGGCCAAACAGCTTCTTCGGTTATAAGATCATCGACGCGCTGACCCAGGGCGTCAGCCTGTTGGTCACCCAGCGCGCCGACTTCCAGTCGACCTTGAACGCCGGCGGCATCCCCCGCCTGATCGAGGCGCTGGAAAAAAAATTCGGCAAGGCGGTGCAACCGATCGATATTCCGGGTTAGCGAGGGCGGGCAGGACCCCGGCAAAGGGGCTGGCCTGAACGCCGTATAATCGCTGGAAAATCTTGGAGGGCGATCAGGGAAAGGTGGTACGCCCGGTAGGATTCGAACCTACGACACGCGGATTAAGAGTCCGCTGTTCTACCTAGCTGAACTACGGGCGCTCGCCTTGCCGTGGCCATGGTCTGGCCACGCCTTTCGCAAAAATCGTTAACCCCTTGGCACTCCGAAACCTTTTGACTTTTATCCGGCTGATTAAGTACCGGCCGCTCGGCCAACCGGGCTAACCGCCGGCCCAAGCGTCAGGCGGTATAGCAAAGGCCCTTGGCTTTGTCGATAGCGGCCTCGGCCACGGCGCCGGCGCCGTTACCGTCATAGGGATATCGGCCACCGCGCGCCAAAACCACGCCCCATGATATGGCCGCTACTTTAGAGGGTTTCGGCGTCGGCGCTGCGGTCGACGCCGACATCGCGGTGGATGTAGACCCCCATCAACAGCCCGAAGCCGAACAGCAAGGTCAGCATCGAGGTGCCGCCATAGGACACCAGCGGCAAGGGCACGCCGACGACGGGAAGCATTCCCATCACCATGGCGATGTTGATGAAGACATAAAGGAAGAAGGTCACCGTCACGCCGACGGCGAGCAGGCGGCCGAACTGGTTGCGCGACCGCATGGCGATGGCGAAGCCGTAGATCAGCAGCATCAGATAGAGCGCCAGAAGGAACAGCCCGCCGACGATGCCGAACTCCTCGGCCAGCAGGGCGAAGACGAAATCGGTCTGTTTCTCGGGCACGAAGTTGAGGTGGCTTTGGGTGCCCTGGAGGAACCCCTTGCCGAAGATGCCGCCCGAGCCCAGCGCGATCTTCGACTGTATGATGTGATAGCCGGCGCCCATGGGAT
>JADFPK010000286.1 GCA_022562375.1 Pseudomonadota bacterium | reverse complement strand
TCATGACGCCGAGATCGGCCCTGAGGCTTGGCGTCAGCATGGCGACCGCCGGTGTCGGCAGCGGCCCGACCAGGATCACGTCCATGCCGACCGAAATGAAGCCGGCGGTGAGCGCCGGCTCGAGCATGTAACCGGAAAGCCGCGTGTCCTTGCCGATGACGACCCGGTGGCGATGTCCGCCTCGGGTGAACTCGAGCCCGGCCGCGAGGCCGACGCGCAAAGCGACGCCGGCCGTCATCGGTTCGATATTGGCGGTGCCACGGATACCGTCCGTGCCGAAGAGCTTGCGGGCCATATTCACCTTACCAACAAACGGCGACCGTTTTTTATAGCAGAAAATTGCGCCGACGTTCTTGGTTTCCAAGCTCCCCCAAACGCCGGGCGGGCGCGGGCGCCGCAAGTCAAGACGACCCCGTCATTTTGACTTCGGTTCCGGACCGCAAGGCCCGCCAGACGGCGACGGCCTGGACCGTCTCGGCGACATCATGCACGCGCAGTATCTGCACCCCCTGATCGAGCGCCATCAACGCCCCGGCAAGGGAGGCCGGCAAGCGGTCCTGCGGATCCCTGGCGCCGGCGATGCGGCCGACGAACCCCTTGCGCGACACCCCGAGAACGATGGCGCAACCGAGTCCATGGTACAGCGCCAGTGACCTCAGGATCTCGATGTTGTGACCGGCGGTCTTGCCGAAGCCGATGCCAGGGTCGACGGCGATACGCTCGCGCCCGATCCCCGCCGCCTCGCAGGCCGCGACCCTGCCCTCGAGGTAATCGAAGATATCGAGCGGGGCGTCGGCATAGCTCGGCGCCAGCTGCATGGTCTGGGGATCGCCCTGGGAATGCATGAGGATGACCGGCGCGCCGCTCCTTTTCGCCACCTCGAGGCTTTCGGGATCGAAGTCAAGGGCGGTGATGTCGTTGATGACGGCGGCGCCGGCCCGCAAGGCCGCCGCCATCACGCCGGGCTTGCGGGTGTCGATCGAAATCGGCGGTTCGCCTTTGGCGAGACCACGGATCACCGGCAACACGCGGGCAAGCTCGTCCGCCTCCGCGACCGGCGTCGCGTTCGGGCGGGTGGACTCGCCGCCGACGTCGAGGATATCCGACCCTGCCGCCGCCAGGGCCTCGCCATGGGCGATGGCATCGCCGGCGTCGGCGAAATCACCGCCGTCGGAGAAGCTGTCGGGGGTGACGTTGACGATCCCCATGATCACCGGTTTGTCCAGTGAAAGCCCGGCGAAGGGCGGGCGGCGGCGGGTCAGATTGTCGGCCAGCCGGTCGATACGGTCACGGACCGGAGCGGACCGGGCCGCCGCCCAATCGCCGATCTCGCTCACCCTGGCGACGACCGATGCGATCCGCCGGCCTTCGCGAACGGTCAGCTCGCAACGATCGAACACCGCCTCGCCGCCGGCAAGCGGATGGGCATCCGCCAACCGCCCCGCCCGCTTCGCCTCGGCGCCCCAAACGATGCCGAGCGGGCGCAAATAGACCCTCGCGGCGGTCTCATCGGTGATGTCGGGGAATGCCTGGATCAAACGCGGACCTGCCTCCGCCGGTAGGTCGCACCCTACTCTGAAAGTAAGGACTGAGGATCAGCTCCCCGGCTGGGGCTCCGGCTCGAGCTTGCCGGGCGCCGCCTGGCGTTTACGGCCGCTCGACGGCACCGAGGCCCGGCGTCCCTCGTCCTTGGTGGCGTCGTCCTCGTCCGAGGGGCGCACGATGGGCTGGTCATTGAGAACCGCCTCGATATCCTCCCCCGAGAGGGTCTCGTACTCCAACAGCCCCTTGGCCAACTTGTGCAGATCGTCGATGTGCTCGGTGATGATCTTGCGGGCGCTCTTCTGGCCGCCGTCGACGAAGCTCCGGATTTCTTCGTCGATCACCTTGGCGGTGGCGTCCGACAAATTCTTGCGCTGGGTGACGGAGTGGCCGAGGAAGACCTCTTCCTCGTTGTCGTGATAGCGCAACGGCCCGAGCTTGTCGCTCATGCCCCATTCCGTGACCATACGGCGCGCCAGATCGGTGGCCTGGCGGATATCGTCGCCCGCCCCGGTGGTGA
>JADFPK010000285.1 GCA_022562375.1 Pseudomonadota bacterium | reverse complement strand
GCTGTCCGGTATTGACCGACGTGCACAGCGCCGATCAGTGCGCGGTGGTGGCCGAGGCCGTGGACGTCCTGCAGATTCCCGCCTTCCTGTGCCGTCAGACCGACCTTCTGGTGGCGGCGGCAAAGACCGGCCGCGTCATCCATATCAAGAAGGGCCAGTTCCTGGCGCCCTGGGAGATGAAAAACGTCGCCGCCAAGGTCAAGGCCGCCGGCAACGACAAGGTGTTGCTGTGCGAGCGCGGCGCCAGCTTCGGCTACAACACCCTGGTTTCCGACATGCGGTCCTTGCCCGTCCTCGCCGAAACCGGCTACCCGGTGGTGTTCGACGCCACCCACTCGGTCCAGCAGCCGGGCGGCCAGGGCACGTCCAGCGGCGGCGAGCGCAAATACGCGCCGGTGCTGGCCCGCGCCGCCGTCGCCGTCGGGGTCGCGGCCATTTTCATGGAAACCCATGAGGATCCCGACCGGGCGCCATCGGACGGCCCCAACATGATACCGCTGGCGGACATGGCGGCGCTGATCGCCACCCTGATGGAGTTCGACTCCCTGGCGAAGTCCAAAATTCACTGAGTTCAAGGCGCGCGATGACAGCCATTACCGATATCCATGCCCGCGAGATACTCGATTCACGGGGCAATCCCACCGTCGAGGTCGACGTGATGCTGGAATCGGGCGTACCGGGCCGCGCCGCCGTGCCGTCGGGCGCTTCCACCGGGGCGCATGAGGCGGTCGAACTGCGCGACGGCGATGATCGGCGCTATGGCGGCAAGGGCGTTCTGGTCGCCGTCGGCGCCGTCGAGGGCGAGATCTTCGATGCCCTCTCGGGCCTCGATGCCGAAGACCAGGTGATGATCGATTCGATCATGGTCGAGCTCGACGGCACCGCCAACAAGGGCCGCCTTGGCGCCAACGCCATCCTCGGCGTCAGCCTCGCGGTGGCGAAGGCGGCGGCGGAGGAGGCGGGGCTTCCGCTTTACGCCTATATCGGCGGCACCCATGCCCGGACCCTGCCGGTGCCGCAGATGAACATCATCAACGGCGGCATCCATGCCGACAATTCCATCGACATCCAGGAATTCATGATCATGCCGGTCGCGGCGGAGAGTTTGGCCGAGGCGGTGCGCATCGGGACGGAGGTGTTCCACGCCCTTCGCGGCCAACTGAAGGACGCCGGCCTCAACACCAACGTCGGCGATGAAGGAGGGTTCGCGCCCGACCTCGCCGGGCCTGAGGAGGCGCTCGGCTTCATCACCAAGGCGATCGAGGGTGCGGGCTATGTTCCGGGCGAGGACATCGTGCTGGCGCTCGATGCCGCGGCCAGCGAGTTCTTCGATGAGGGGAGCTACAACTTGGCCGGCGAGGGCAAGACCCTGGACGCCGCCGGCATGACCGCCTATTACGCCGAACTCATCATTCGTTACCCGATCGTCTCCATCGAGGACGGCCTGGCGGAGGATGACTGGCGGGGGTGGGCCGGGCTGACGGCCGAGCTCGGCGCCAGGGTGCAGCTCGTCGGCGACGACCTGTTCGTCACCAATCCCGAGCGTCTGGCGCGCGGCGTGAAGGAGGGCGTCGCCAACGCCATCCTCATCAAGCTGAACCAGATCGGCACCCTGACCGAGACCCTGGAGACGGTGGAGGCGGCGCACAAGTCCGGCTACCGCGCCGTCATATCGCACCGCTCGGGCGAGACCGAGGACACCACCATCGCCGATCTCGCGGTGGCCACGAACTGCGGTCAGATCAAGACCGGCTCGCTGTCGCGCACCGACCGCGTGGCCAAATACAACCGGCTGATCCGCATCGAGGAGATGCTTGGCCCCGCCGCGCGCTATGCCGCCAAGACGGTGCTTCCCCCGGGCTGGTGATCGTTGCCGCCGCCGGGTGAGGGGCCGGCGAACCTGAGTCAAGATTGCAACAATGCCGTATAGATTTCGGATTCGGCGGCATATTTTCTGTTGACGCCGCCGAATCACCTGTTATTCCCTCGCCCCCATGATGCTGCTGAGCGAAGTCCGCAAGCGCGCGCGCCACATTGCCGGTCCGGTGTTGGGCGCCTGTGTCTTCAGCTATTTCGC
>JADFPK010000284.1 GCA_022562375.1 Pseudomonadota bacterium | reverse complement strand
TTGGTGAACTCCTGAACCACATGGCGGAGGTCGATCTGGTCCTCATCGAAGGGTTCAAGAAACTGGGTCACGACAAGATCGAGGTCCACCGGGCGGCCAACGGCAAGCCGCTGATCGCGCCCGACGATCCGAAGATCGTCGCCATCGCTTCCGACGGGCCGGTCGCCGATGCCAAGGTTCCGGTCCTGGCGCTCGACGACGCCGAGGCGATCGCCGAGTTCATCCTGACCCACTGCCGGATAGGCGCGCGGGAATGACCCAGCTCAGGGATGACTGCTTCGCCCCCGGGGATAAAAGGATGAAGGCCGAGGACGCCCTCAAGCTGCTGGAAGAACGGGTGCACCCGGTGGTCGGCGCCGAAGAGGTCGCGCTATCGGAGGCCCACGGCCGGTTTCTCGCCGCCGCGGTGGTAAGCGACCGCGACGTACCGGGGTTCGACAATTCCGCCATCGACGGTTACGCCTTCGCCTTCGCCGATCTCGCGGCCGAGGGTGAAACCCGCCTCCCCGTCACCGCGCGCGCCGCCGCCGGCCACCCCGCGGCGAAGGCCCTGGAACCGGGCGGCGCGGTGCGGATTTTTACCGGCGCCGTGGTGCCCGAGGGTGCCGACACGGTGGTCATGGAAGAAGATGTCGCGCTGGACGGCGATCGGGTGGTGATCCCGCCGGGCATCGCGCGCGGGGCGAACTACCGCAAGGCGGGCGAGGACATCCGAAAGGGCTCGGTCGTGCTCGAGCAAGGGCTGCGTCTGAGGCCCCAGGACATCGGCGTCGCGGCGTCGCTCGGCCGGGCATCGCTTACCGTCGGCGAACGTCTCCGCGCCGCCTTGTTCTCGACCGGCGATGAGCTGCGCGAGCCGGGACAGCCCCTGCCCGACGGCGGTGTCTACGATTCCAATCGCTATATGCTCGCCGCCATGCTGAGAAACATGGGATGCGAGTTAAGCGATCTCGGCATCCTGCCGGACACCGAGACCGCCGTTCGCGACGCCATCGCCGAGGCGGCGGCGGATCACCATGTGGTGATCACCTCGGGCGGCGCCTCGAGGGGCGAGGAGGACCACGTCCTCACCGTATTGCGCGCCCTTGGCTCCGTCCATTTCTGGCAGCTGGCGATCAAGCCCGGCCGGCCCCTCGCCTTCGGCCAGGTCGGCCCGGCGGTCTTCGTCGGCCTGCCCGGCAATCCGGTGGCCGCGGCCCTTTGCCTGATGCGCTTCGCCCGCCCGATGCTGACCGTGCTGGCGGGCGGGAAGTGGCCCGAGCCGGTGATGTATCGCGTGCCGGTGGATTTCGATATGAAGAAGAAGCCGGACCGGCGCGAATGGCTACGCGCCAGCCTGATGACCGGCGAGGACGGCCAGCGCTGGGCGCACAGATTCCCCCGCGAGGGATCGGGAATCCTGACCTCGCTCACCCGATCCGACGGCCTGATCGAGCTGCCCGAGGACCTGACCGCGCTCAGCCGTGGCGACCTCGTCGACTTCCTGCCCTTCAGCGAGCTCGGCATCACCAGCTGAAGGCGGGCAGGCGTGGAAACGCGCTAGAACCGGTCGACCCTGAACGGCGCCAGATCGATCTCCGGCGCGCGACCGGCGACGAGGGAGGCGATCAGCTTGCCGGTCATCGGCGCCGCAGTCAGGCCGGTGTGGGAGTGGCCAAAGGCGTAAAAGACGTTGCCATGCCGCGTCGATGGGCCGATCACCGGACGCGAATCGGGAAAGGTCGGTCGAGCACCCATCCACACGCGCCCGCCCTCTCCATTCAGACCCGGGAACATGCGTTTGCCGTGGGTGAGCAATATCCGCGCCCGGCGATAGTCAGGCGGCGCGTCGATACCGGCGAACTCGGCGGTCCCGGCAAACCGCAGCCCCATCTCCATCGGCGTCGCGGTGAATTTGCGCTCGCCCCAGGAAATGGAACGGCTCGGCACGGTCCGGGGATCGGGAAGCTCCAGATGATAGCCGCGCTCCGCCTCCAGCGGCACCTTGTCGCCAAGCCTGGCCGTCAGCTTTCCCGACCAGGCGCCGGCGGCGATGACCAGATACTCGACATCGAGATCGCCGGCATCGGTATGGAGCCGCT
>JADFPK010000071.1 GCA_022562375.1 Pseudomonadota bacterium | reverse complement strand
GAGGATCAGCACGTCCTCCTTGGGCACGAACAGAAGGAAACCCGAGGTCGGATTGGGCGTCGTCGGCAGAAAGACGTTGAGCACCTCCTCCTCGGTCAGGTGCTGCACCTCGCCTTCGGTCATACCGGTCAGGAAGCCGAGCGCCCAGATGCCGCGGCGCGGATATTCGATCATCACCACCTGGCGGAAGGCGTTGGACTTGTGCGACAGGACCGTTTCGAACACCTGCTTGATGGTGGCATAGATGCTGCGCACGATCGGCATCTGGGCGAGGACGCGCTCGCCGGTACGAAGGAACCACCGTCCCAGCAACCCGGCGGCAAGCGCGCCGATCAGGCTAAGCACGACCAGCATGATGACCAGGCCAAGGCCCGGAATGCTGAACGGCAGGTAGGTTTCCGGGTTGTATCTGACCGGGATCAGCGGCGTGATCTTGCTGTCGACGAAATCAATGAAGATCCATGAGATGTAGAGCGTGATGCTGATCGGCGCCGTCACCAGGACGCCGGCCAGGAGATAGTTCCTCAGCCGCGCCATCATCCGGCCCCACACCGTCCGGTGAGGGTTTTTAATTTCTTTGCCGCCGGCCTTCTCCGGCCCGCCGATTTCCGGTGGTTCAGGCGCCATGGGAACGGTTGTCCAAAATAAAAATAATAATGCCGTAACTCATTAAGATATCTAGCACGTTCTCGGGAAAATCACACGATTCGCCGGCTCCGCCGGGCGGCGGAAGACTCAGACCGTGCCAGGGCGGCTTGGCGGCCGATGTGGCGAAGGGTTCGGGGAGGGGCGCGGCGGCGCCCTAGTTCATCGACCGGCGGGCGATGTAGATACCGTCCCGGAACTCACCGAAATAGACATCGAGCTCCGGATGGCTGACCGGTTCGCCGTCGAGGTCGGGCTCGAGATTCTGTTCGGCGACGTAGGTCTGGTGCACGGCGCCGTGGACCAGCACGTGGTACCAGGGCTCGTGCTTGGGCGGCTGGCTGCGCGCCATGGTGTCATACCACTCGTCGGTACCCTGAAAGGTGGCATCGACGTCGATGACGACGCCGCGGTAATCGAACAGCATGTGGTGGATCAACTGGCCGACCCGGAAACGGGCGCGCAAGGTCGCCGTCATATGGTTGCTCCCAAGGATTCCGTCATGGCTTTCACGCCGCCGAGCGTTGTTGTCCGCCGGACCATCGCCGCCGAGGGGCTCAAGGACCTCTTACCCGGAGACCCCGATCAACGGTGTTGGCCCTGATGCCGGCCCGGAAGGGATTTCCGCAAAAGATGACCCGGACAAGATGACCCGGAAAAGGTGACTAAGTACGATGTAAGCAGCATCGCATCGAAATTCCACCTATCGGCGGCGCCGCGACCGGAGATGCCGGCGCGGCCGTTAACCATATTTTTAAGCTTGCGGCTTATTGGCTTCCGATGATCGCGTCCGTAAAGGACGATACCAACCCTCCGGTATGATGGCGCCCCGACCGAGACGGGCGCGGCGCTTTCGACCGGCAACCGGTGAGCAAGACCCATGGCCCATGCACTCGCGAACACTCCGTTGCCCGACGAGGCGGCGGCAGCGGCCGCCAAGCCCAGCGTTTCCGCCCCCACCCCCGCCCTGGTGCGGGACGCCGCGGCGTCCCGGCGGGCGGCGCCGGAGAGGCGAACCTGGGCCGTTCAATATGTCTATCTGGACAATGCGGGCAAGACCAAGCTCACCATCGTCACGGTCAGCGCGACAAGCTATGAGGCCGCCAAGGCCTACGCGGTCGAACATGCGCCGGGCAAGGAGTTCATCCTCTCGCTCCACCCGGAATCGGGGGAACAGTTTCTCGGCCAGGTGAGGCACAAGGCCTTGGCGCTCAGCGGCAAGTAGAGAAAGCCACCGCATCCCCCGGGTGTCCGATCGCTTCCGTCCTTAGGTATTAATCGCTTGTTCAATCCTTACCGCTAGGCTGGAGGCATGGACGAAACAGGTCGGATCGACGGTCCCGTCGGCGGCGACACCGCCGCCGCGACGGCGTGCGAGGCGGAACCGCGGGTCTGCGCGCCCGTGCGCTATGGCCTAATCGCCTTTGGCTGGTTGAATATCGGGCTCGGCGTGATAGGGATGTTCCTGCCGGTGATGCCGACCACGGTGTTCCTGCTGATCGCCTTGTGGGCATTTTCCCGAAGCTCCCGGCGTTTCCACCATTGGCTCTATACCCACCCGACGCTGGGCCGGACGCTTCGCGATTGGCATAGCCACGGGGTGATTCCCCTGCGCGTCAAGATCCTGGCCGTCTCGGTGATGACCGTCAGCCTGTCTTACGTCACCCTGTTCCTGGCCGAGGGCTGGGCGCTGCCGCTCATGCTTGGAGCGGTACTGGGTGGTGTTGCCGCCTTCATCCTCAGCCGGCCGAGCCGCCCGGCGCCGGTTGGGGCCTCGCCGCTTCGATAATTCCCGGTTCCGGACCGCTGTTTTTTGGCCAGCGCGGGGGTTAGAATTTGCGGCCGACGAAGCCCATCACGGCCCAGTTGCGGAACTCGACATCGGCGCCGAACAGATCGGCGTCCATCAAGAAATACCGACCGTTGACGCCGAGATACCAGCTGCCGCCAATATCGACATCGATACCCCCAAACAACTGTCCGGCGAAGGCTATGTCGGTATCGTTGGTCGAACCGCTGACGCTAAAGGTCTGCCCCCCGACCGTCACGATTGCCGAGGCCGTCAAATCGGCGTCGGCGTGGGCCAACCCGATACCGCCGCCGATGTAGGGATGGGCTATGCCGGTGTTTTTGCGGAAAGCGGCGTTGACCATCACGGCGTCGATGGTCGGCTCGATATCGAGGGTGCCCGTAAGGGTGCCGCCAAGAAACACCACCGATGCCGATTCGTGGAAATCGGAATCCTGAAGCCGCAAATACTCCAAGCCGAAAGACAGGTGATTCCATCCTACATGGTCCACCCAGCCGGCGGCGGAAATGGCGATGCCGGTGTCGGTGTCCAGCGACCCCGATACACCGGCGAATTCGATATCGGGATCACCTCCATGGGCGCCGAGGCCGACCTGGAGGCGGAAGTTGTCGACCGCCAGGGCCGATCCTGGAAACATCATGACAAGCAGGCCCGCCAAGACCGCGGCCGTCAGCAGTCTCGGCCGGCCGGTTAGATTGTTCATCCTTTATCCCCTCCGTATGTTCGGTTGCTTTACTTGAGGTATTCCCCGGTTTTCGGTTTTGTCGATCTTACGTGCATTAACACATTATATGCAACTTTTAGTTGCTATTTATCGTATTTCACATGGCCGTAGCGCCGCTGCCCCAGCCCTTTGAAACAGGGGCCCGGAACCGGCCCTCGTCGAGGGCCGAAAAGCTCCGGATTCCGGGGCTTAAGCGGAAATAAACCACTTGATCATATGATTTCCAGGGGCATGTAGGTCATGCCCGGGAGGGCGAGCCATGCTGATGCAGATATCCGCGCCGGCGCTCGAAACCAGGACGGTGAGCATCCTCGGCGCCGCTTGCGGACGCGGCGCCCGGGACGAACGCTGCCAGCACGGACCGAGGGCGTTGCGCCAGGGCGGACTCATCGCCCGGCTGAGGCACCAAGGCATCGACGCCGTCTGGAGAGCCACCCTGCCGGCGCCCTCCAATGAGACCGGTATACCCGCATTGCAGGCCGTCTCCGGTCTCTGCAAGCGCCTCGCCGCGCGCATCGACGATCTGGTGGCCGAGGGCGACTTTTTCGCCGTGCTCGGCGGCGATCACGCTTGCGCCGTCGGGACCTGGAGCGGCGCCGCCAGGGGCTTGGGCGGCCGCGGTCCCTTGGGCCTGATATGGGTCGACGCCCACATGGACGCCCATGTGCCCGAAACCAGCCCCAGCGGCACCCTCCACGGCATGCCGGTGGCCTGTCTCCTCGGCCATGGCGAGGAGGCGTTGACCGGGTTCGCCGCGCGCGGTCCGGCCTTGCGGCCCGAGCACATCTGCATCATCGGCGTGCGCAGCTTCGAGCATGATGAAGCGGCGTTCCTCGGGCGCCTCGGCGTGCGGGTGATCTTCATGGAAGAGATCGTCCGCCGGGGACTCGACGCGGTAATGGACGAGGCGCTCGGCATCGCCGTCACCGGGACGGCGGGGTTCGGCGTCTCCATCGACCTCGACGCGCTCGACCCGTTCGAGGCGCCCGGCGTCGGCAGCCCGGTTCCCCATGGCTTGCGTGGCGATGCGTTGATCCCGGCCCTGGATCGCCTTCGCCGGCGAAGCGGCTTCATCGGCATCGAGATCGCCGAGTTCAACCCGGCGCTCGATGGCGACGGCGTGACCGCCCGCCTCATCAATGATCTGTTGATCGCCTCCATTCCCGCCCGGCCGGCGCCATGACCAGCGCCATCGAGCTGGAGGAAATTTACGGCGCGGCGAACTACCAACCGCTGCCCGTGGTGTTGGTGCGCGGCGAAGGCGTCTATCTGTGGGACGACGAAGGGCGCCGTTACCTCGACATGATGGGCGCCTATTCCGCCGTCAGCCATGGACACTGCCACCCCCGGCTGGTCGGCGCGCTGACCGAACAGGCGGCCAGGCTCGGCGTCGTCTCCCGGGCCTTCCATACCGACTTGCTCGGCGCCTTCCTGAAGCGGGCTTGCGAGCTGACCGGCATGGACGCGGCCTTGCCGATGAACACCGGCGCCGAGGCGGTGGAGACGGCGCTTAAGGCGGCGCGTAAATGGGCCTATGCGGTCAAGGGGGTGGCGCCGGGCAAGGCCGAGATCATCGCCTGCGACGGCAATTTCCACGGCCGCACCATCGCCATCGTCGGCATGTCCTCCCACCACCAGTACAAGGACGGTTTCGGCCCGTTTCCGCAAGGATTCAAGCGCATCCCCTTCGGCGATGCCGAGGCGCTGGAAGCCGCCATCACGCCCTCGACCGCCGCCTTCCTGGTCGAACCGATCCAGGGCGAAGGCGGCATCGTCGTGCCGCCGGATGGCTATCTCGCGGCCTGCGCCGAGCTCTGCCGCAAGCACGATGTGCTGCTGATCTGCGACGAGGTGCAATCGGGCCTCGGGCGCACCGGCAAGCTCCTGGCATGCCAACATGAGGGCGTCAGGCCCGACGGTCTGACATTGGGCAAGGCGCTCGGCGGCGGGCTGGTGCCGGTGTCCCTCTTTCTCGCCCGCCGGGACGTGATGGACGTGTTCACGCCCGGCGATCACGGTTCCACCTTCGGCGGCAACCCCATCGCCTGCGCCGTCGGGCTCGAGGCCCTCGACGTCCTCATCGACGAAGGCCTGATCGAGACGGCGGCGGAACTCGGCCCCTATATGGCGGACCAACTTCGGGCGCTCGGCTCGCCGCTCGTCAGCGAAATCCGCGGACGGGGTCTTTTCATCGGCATGGAGCTATACCCCGAAATGGCGGCGGCGGCGGATGTCTGCAAGCGTCTGATGGCGAGCGGTATTCTCACCAGGGAGACCAACCGCAATGTCGTGCGTTTCACGCCGCCCCTGGTCATCACCCGCGAGGAGATCGACCGCGCCGTCGAACGGATCGGCCAGACACTGGGCGAGATGGCCGAGGCCCTTGCCGGCCCCGAGGCCCCTGCCCTGGAGCCGGCCTGAACCAACGCATCGATTTCCACATCACTCGATACCCGCCCTTGGCCTCGCCGCGCGGCGCCAGCCGGTTCAATCCTCTTCGCGTTCGGAGAGCAGGCGATAGGCGGCGCGCCACAGGATCAGTATGTCGATGAGGCCGGCGGCGCCGAGATCGACATGGGCGAGGTTATCGACCACATAGAGCGCCGCCTGCCCTTCGGGCGCCGCCGCCGCCAGGGCCTTGCTCTCGCTATAGGGGATGATGGCGTCGTCGCGGCCATGGACCAGGATCAGCCGCGCCTGGAGCTTCGACAGGTCCTGGCGCTTGAGGTCGAGGCCTGAGATGTCGGCCCGCACCGCTTCGGGCAGGGCGGCGATCAGGGCCGGGACCCTCGCGGGATCGGAGTTGGCGAGCAAGGCGTACACCGCCCGGCCCTCGGTGCCAAGCGCCGCCACCAGGTCGGTGATATCGGCCTCGAGGTTCGCCATCTTGCGCTCGGCCATGCGTTCGAGGACGGCGCCGTCGCCGGGGTCGCTAAGCCGCCCGGCATTGCTTTTGACGAACACCCACTTGCCGTAGGCATTGGGTGTGCGATGAAGCCACGGCTCGCCGGGCCCGTCCCGGTAAAAGCCGGTGGTGAAGAAGGTGAGCACCGCTTCGGAATCGTAATAGCCGCCGATGATGAAGACGAAACGCACCCGCCGCCTGGTGTCCGGCCTGAGCGCCGCCAGCAAGGCCGGACCGGCGGCATAGGAGATGGCGATGAGACCGACCGTCGCCGGTTCGCCCCGACCGCCCGCGGCAGTGCCGCCCGCTAGATAATGGATAGCGTCGGCGATGGCGACGGCGTCCGCCGGGCTCACCTTGAGCGCGCGGAGGTTTTCGATGTCCGGCACCAGCACGGTGAAGCGCGCCCGCGCTAGGGTGTTGGCCAAGGCCACCATTCGGGGATCGTCCTTGCCGGCGCGCGCGATGCCCGGCACCAGCACCAGCGCCGCCCTGGCGCCCTCGCCCGGCCGGTAGAGATCGCCCCGGCGCCGCCGCCCGGCGACCTCATAGGCGACGGGGTCCCTTCGGGGTCGGGGCGCGATGCGCTTGAGGCGGCTCGGTTTCGGGCCGGCGGCGATATCGCCGAGCACCTCGGCCGCCTCCATGGCGCGCCAGGGAGAGCAGCCGCTGGCGCCGGCGACCACCAGGCCGAGGACCGTCAGCGCCGTCAGCCAGTACGCCCACCTCCTGATCCGCGCCCCCCTGAACCGCGCCATGTCCTCCTCCGCCGAGGGTCCTCGCGGCGCCGCCGATGGGGCGAAGCGCCGCCCTCACAAGGATATCCCATTTCGGGCGCCGATATGTGGATTGCGGCGCCGGCGCGCAAGGCCGGCCGCGCCATGGGATTCGCCGGCCTACTTCGCCGGCGCCGGCGGCTGTTTCGGTCTCCCCGGCGCCGGGGCTTGTTTTGGCTTGCCCGGCGCGCCGATGAGCCCGCCCATCCCCTTGCCGTTGAGCAACACTTTGCCATCGGGCTTAAGGGTAAGCCGGTAGCGCCGGATCGGCGCGCCGGTCTCATCCGTGCCGGGCTCGCCGAGCGCACCGAAGAGCCCGACGAAGGGCGCCATCCCCGCCACTCCCCGGTCCTTGGGTGATCTTGCCAGGGACTTCCGCAGGGCATCGAGGCCACGGATCGTTACGGTCAACTCACCGGTGGCGCGCTCGACCGCGGCGGGGTCGGCCGTCACCCGGCCGTTGGCCGTGATGAGGAAGTCCGGCGCCTCGAACCGCAGGCTGTTCAACCGCAACTCGCTCCCCGCCGCCAGCAACGCCGCCTCCATGCGATCGGCGAACACGGTCTCGCCCAGCTTGGGGTCCGTCACCGACGCCTCGACCGCGTCGAGCAGGGCCCGCCACAGGGCATCGTTGGGCAGGCGGCGGGCGGCGACATCGATGGCCATGGAGATAGGCGCCAACAGGCTGGCGGCGCCCTCGGTTTTGGCGACGACAAGCAGGCCGTGTTGGTAGCCGAGGCTGAAATTCGAGAATTTTTTATCGAGATCGTTAAGCGCGATACGGATATGGAGTCGCCTGAGGCGCGACATCGGCGCGCCCGGCATGTTCGAATAGGCGATGTCGGTGATCCGGATCTCGGACGAGGCGTCGGCGAAGAGGCGCCGGGTGGAGCGCAACAGCTTCGATAAGGCGCGCGCACGGGCCTTGCTCAGCCTCTCCTTCCTGCCCTTGCCCTTCCCGGTCCCGGCAAGGGGCGTCAAGATCGCGTTCAGCTCGCGGACCAAACGGGACTGCTCGCCGAGCCTCGAGTCGCGGCTGTCGGTACGGATCTCGACCGAGCCGACATGGACATGCCCCTTGCCGGTCACGGCGGAAAACTCGAGATTCTTCATCACCGCGGCGACGGGACCGCTCCACAATCCCGGCGAGGTCTCGGTGAAGTCGGCCTTTATCGCCAGATTGCCGATCTTCCATCCCGGCCGGCCGCGAGGCGGCACCCTACGGATACCGGCGTAGGTGCCGTCGATCTCGATGAAGGCACCCAACTCGGGCGCCCAAATGCCGTCGAATCGCTGCTTGGCGATGAGGATGGCGGTGGTCCCGCCGCGGCCCTCGCGGACAGCCATCCTCTCGGGCAGGACCACCCGCACCCGGTAGCGGCCGTCCGGGCGGGGCCGGGCGGTGATCCTGACGTCGCCGATATCGATCCGTCGTGCCGGTAAGGCGATGGTGACGCCGGGGACGAGGATGTGAAAGGCGCCGTCCCGCTCGGTGACGCCGATGGGCCCACCGCGCTTGAAGGGCCAGTTGACGCCGTCAAGCGCCTCCTGGATGGCCGAT
>JADFPK010000283.1 GCA_022562375.1 Pseudomonadota bacterium | reverse complement strand
AGGTCGGCGGCGCATCGTCGAGCACCGCCAGCATCTCCGGGTAGTCCTCCTCGCCCCAGGCGATCAGCCGGGCGCCGATCTTCCCCAGCGCCTCGATCTCGCGCGTCGCGGCGGCGGCCGGACAGATGGTGATCGGCCGTGTCCGCCCGCCGCGGCGCGCCAGTTCCGGTAAGGCGGCGAGCGCCTCGGTGGCCGAGCCAAACCGCGACAGCAGCTGAAAATAGGTGACCGGCCCGACATTTTCGCTGCGGGTCAGCCGCAGCCGGTCGCGCCGCTCCTCGGCGGAGATGGGCGTTACGGTACTGCTCATCGCTTCTACTTGGCGGAACGGTGGCCCGGCGTCAACTTCAAGATTTTCGACGCCGGTGCAACGGTGGCACGCAAGCCTCTGAAAAATAGTGTTATTTTTCCACCGCCGATTGGCCGATCTTGGGCTCCTGGCGCTTGATCAGCCGGCGGATATTGGCGTGATGGCGGAGGATCACGAGGATCGCCATGAAGCCCGCGAGCTCGGTGCGCTGGGGATCGGCGAGCCAGGCGGCAGTGAACGGCGCCGCCGCCAGGGAAACCATGGAGGCAAGGGAGGCGTAACGGAAAATCAGCGCCATGACGAGCCAGGTGAGCACGGCGAGAAGGCCCACTTTCCAGGCGATCACCGCGAGGACGCCCAGCGCCGTCGCCACGCCCTTGCCGCCGCGGAACCGCAGCCAGACGGGGAACATATGGCCGACGACCGCCCCCGCCCCCGCGAGCACCGCCATGTCCGGCCCGAGGCGCCCGGCGATGAGCACCGCCACCGCTCCCTTGCCGGCGTCGAAAAGCAGGGTGAGGGCGGCCAGCCGCTTGTCGCCGGTCCTCAGCACGTTCATGGTGCCGATATTGCCCGACCCGATGTCGCGGATGTCGCCGAACCCGGCGATGCGGGTCAGGATCAGGCCGAAGGGCACGGAGCCGAGGAGATAGCCGGCGGCGGCGGCGGCGATGAACGGCCAAGTGTAGCTGAAATCCCCGAGGGGGGAGGGCATGTCAGTCCTCCCGGATGAAGACCGTCCGGCCGCCGACCGCCGTTCTCAGGGCCTGGCCCTGGACCGGTCGGCCATCGAAGGGGGAGTTCTTGGATTTGCTGAGGAACTTCTTATCGTCGATCTTCCACGGCCGGTCGGGGTCGAACAGCACGAGATCCGCCGGCCCGCCCTTCCTCAACGCGCCGGCCTCGAGACCGAGCAGATCGGCGGGCGCCGAGGTGACGCGGCGGAGCAGATCCGGGAGGGTGAGATGGCCGTTGTGATGGAGTTCGAGGATCAGCGGCAGCAGCGTCTCGATGCCGATGATGCCGGGCGCCGCCTGGGCGAAGGGCAGGCGCTTGCTTTCCTGATCCTGGGGCGCGTGGTCCGAGGCGATGGCGTCGATGGCGCCGTCCCTGAGCCCCTCGACGATGGCCTGGCGATCCATCTCGGAGCGCAGCGGCGGCGATAATTTGGCGAAGGTGCGGTATTCGCCCAGCGCCGTCTCGTTGAGGCCGAAATAATGGGGCGCGGTGTCACAGGTCACGGGCAGGCCGCGCGCCTTGGCCCGGCGCACCGCATCGACCCCTTCGGCGGTGGAGATATGGGCGACGTGATAGCGCGCGCCCGTCAGTTCCACCAGGCGGAGGTCGCGCTCGATCATGATGACCTCGGCCACCGCCGGGATGCCGACGAGGCCGAGGCGCGTCGACATCTCGCCCTCGTTCATCTGTCCGCCGGCGGCCAGGCTCGGCTCCTCCGGGTGCTGGACGATCAACAAATCGAAGGTGCTGGCGTAGCTCAGCGCCCGGCGCATCACCAGGGCGTCGGCGACGGCCTTGGTGCCGTCGGTGAAGGCCACCGCGCCGGCGGCGTCGAGCAGCCCCATTTCGGTCATGCGCTTGCCTTCGAGGCCCTGGGTGATGGCGGCGTAGGGGTAGACGTTGGCGCCTCCCGCTTTTCGCCCGCGGGCGATCACGAATTCCACCAACGCCGCGTTATCGATCACCGGCGTGGTGTTGGGCAGGCAGACCATGGTGGTGACGCCGCCGGCCGCCGCCGCGCGCCCGGCGGTCATGATGGTTTCCGTGTGCTCCTCGCCCGGTTCGCGCAACTGCACCCGCATGT
>JADFPK010000070.1 GCA_022562375.1 Pseudomonadota bacterium | reverse complement strand
GAGGCGATCGCCAAGGCGGCCGAACTGGCGATGGGAATCTGCGATCCGGTCGCCGACATGCACGGGCCGGTGGAGTACCGCAGGAAAATGGCCGGCGTGATGACGTTCCGCGCCATCACCGATGCGCTCGGCCGCGCCAAGGGAGGCTGACGGCCATGGCGAAAACAGAAATCAAGCTGACCATCAACGGCGAGGCGGTCGAGGCGACGGTCGAGCCACGCATGCTGCTGATCCATCTGCTGCGCGAGCATCTCGGCCTCACCGGCGCCCATATCGGCTGCGAGACCAGCCACTGCGGCGCCTGCACGGTCGATCTCGACGGCAAGTCGGTCAAGTCCTGCACCGTCTTCGCGGTCCAGGCCTCGGGCGGCGAGGTGGTGACCGTCGAAGGCCTGGCCAATGGCGCCGAGCTGCACCCGCTGCAGGCCGGCTTCGCCCAAGAGCACGGGCTGCAATGCGGCTTCTGCACGCCGGGCATGCTGATGCGGACCTACCGGCTGCTCAAGGACAACCCGAACCCGAGCGAGGATGAGATCCGCACCGGCATCTCGGGCAACATCTGCCGCTGCACCGGTTATCAGAACATCGTCAAGGCGGTGCGCTATGCCATCGCCGAATTGGGCCAGAAGGAGGCCGCCGAATAATGAGCGAGACGACAGCAACCGCCGCGGAGCGGGAAGAAGGCCTAGAGGGCGTCGGCTGCGAACGCCGGCGCACGGAAGACGCCCGTTTCATCCAAGGCAAGGGCAATTACGTCGATGATATCAAGCTCGCCGGCACCGTGTTCGGCGACTTCGTCCGCAGCCCGTGCGCCCATGGCCGCATCAAGTCGATCGACGCCGAGAAGGCCAAGGCGCTGCCCGGCGTCCTCGCCGTGCTGACGGCGGAGGACCTCAAGCCTCTCAACCTTCACTGGATGCCGACGCTGGCCGGCGACGTCCAGGCGGTGCTGGCCGATGGCAAGGTCCATTTCCAGAACCAGGAGGTCGCCTTCGTCATCGCCGAGGACCGTTACATCTGCGCCGACGGCATCGGACTGGTCGAGGTCGACTACGAGGAATTGCCGGTCATCGTCGATCCCAGGGAGGCGATGGCGCCCGACGCGCCGGTGCTGCGCGAGGACGTCGAGGGCAAGGACTCGGTCGGCCAGGGGCCGCGCAAGCACGCCAACCACATCTTCAGCTGGGAGGCCGGCGACAAGGCGGCGGTCGATGAGGCCTTCGCCGCCGCCGACGTCACCGCCAGCGAGGAGATCACCTATCAGCGCGTCCATCCGGCGCCGTTGGAGACCTGTGGCTGCGTCGCCTCGATGGACGCGGTGAGTGGGCGGCTGACCGTCTACGGCACCTTCCAGGCGCCCCATGTGGTGCGCACCGTGGTGTCCCTGATCGCCGGCCTGCCGGAGCACAAGATCCGCATCATCGCGCCCGACATCGGCGGCGGCTTCGGCAACAAGGTCGGCCCCTATCCGGGCTATGTCTGCGCCATCGTCGGCAGCATCGTGCTCGGCCGGCCGGTGAAGTGGGTCGAGAGCCGCCTCGATAACATCTCGACCACCGCCTTCGCCCGCGACTACCACATGACCGGCGAGATCGCCGCCGACAAGGACGGCAAGATCAAGGCGCTTCGCGTCCAGGTTCTCGCCGATCACGGCGCCTTCAACACCCACGCCCAGCCGTCGAAATGGCCGGCCGGCATGTTCAGCATCGTCACCGGCTCCTACGACATCCCCGCCGCCCACGTCGTCGTCGACGGCGTCTATACCAACAAGGCGCCGGGCGGCGTCGCCTATCGCTGCTCGTTCCGGGTGACCGAGGCGTCTTATCTGATCGAGCGGATGATCGACGTGCTGGCGAATAAGCTCGAGATGGATCCGGCGGAACTGCGCCTCAAGAACTTCATCCAGCCCTCGCAGTTCCCCTACCACTCGGTGTTGGGCTGGGAGTACGACAGCGGCGACTATCCGACGGCGCTGAACCAGGCGATGGAGGCCGTCGACTATCGGGGCTTGCGCAAGGAGCAGGCCGAGAAACGCGCCAAGGGCGAGCTCATGGGGATCGGCATCGCCACCTTCACCGAGATCGTCGGCGCCGGCCCGTCGCGCAACTGCGACATCCTCGGCATCGGCATGTTCGACAGTTGCGAGATCCGCGTCCACCCGACGGGAACCGTCATCGCCCGCCTCGGCACCAAGTCCCAGGGCCAGGGTCACGAGACCACCTACGCCCAGATCATCGCCTCGGAGATCGGCATCCCGGCGTCCGACATCACCATCGAGGAAGGCGACACCGACACCGCGCCCTATGGGCTCGGCACCTACGGTTCGCGCTCGACCCCGGTGGCCGGCGCCGCCGCCGCCCAGGCGGCGCGGAAGATCCGGGCCAAGGCACAGAAGATCGCCGCCCATATGCTCGAGGTCGGCGAGGACGATCTCGAATGGGAGGTCGACCGCTTCCGCGTCAAGGGCCTGCCCGAGAAGGTGGCGACCATGAAGGAGATCGCCTTGGCCGCCTATAGCAACGTGCCCGCCGGCATGGAACACGGCCTCGAGTCGGTCGATTATTACGACCCGCCCAACTTCACCTTTCCCTTCGGCGCCTATATCTGCGTCGTCGACGTCGACCGCTTCACCGGCGAGGTCGCGATCCGCCGGTTCTATGCGCTCGACGACTGCGGCACCCGCATCAACCCGATGATCATCGAGGGCCAGGTCCATGGCGGGCTGACCGAAGCCCTGGCCATCGCCATGGGCCAGGAGTTGCTGTTCGACGATATCGGCAACGTGCTCGGCGCCAGCTTCCTCGACTACTTCATGCCGACGGCGGTCGAGACGCCCCATTGGGAGACCGACTTTACCGTTACCCCGTCTCCCCATCACCCGATCGGCGCCAAGGGGGTCGGCGAGTCGCCCAATGTCGGCGGCGTCTCGGCGATCTCCAATGCCGTCATCGACGCCTTCGCCCATCTCGGCGTGACCCATATGCCGATGCCCCATACCCCGTGGCGGGTGTGGCAGAAGGCCAACGAGTTGGGCATCGACCGGTAATATGCCGCCGCCGCCGTCCGGACACGGGGAACCAACTCACCTCGCGCCCGAGGCGCTGCGCCAGGGCTTCGCCGACGCCGGCTATATCGCCGACAACGAATTGATCATGGCCCTCTCGCTGACCTTCCGGCTTGATCGGCCGTTGCTGATCGAGGGGGAGACCGGCGTCGGCAAGACCGAGGTCGCCAAGACCCTGGCGAAGGTGCTCGATTGCCCGCTGATCCGGCTGCAGTGCTATGAGGGGCTCGACGCCAACGCCGCCGTCTATGAATGGAACTACCAGCGCCAGCTCCTCGCCATCAAGATCTGGGAGACCGAGGACATCTCGGCGGCGGAGAAGGAGCGTCACGTCTTCGAGGAGGAGTTCCTGCTGCGCCGGCCGTTGCTCCAGGCCATCAGCATGGACGAACCGCCGGTGCTGTTGATCGACGAGATCGACCGCTCGGACGAGGAATTCGAAGCCTACCTTTTGGAAGTGTTGTCCGAGTTCCAGATCACCGTTCCCGAGCTCGGCACCATCGAGGCGCGCTCCGTGCCCCATGTCATCCTGACCTCGAACCGCAGCCGCGAGCTCAGCGACGCGCTCAGGCGCCGCTGCCTCTACCATTTCGTCGACTATCCGACGGAGGCGAAGGAGCTGCGGATCGTCAACGCGCGGCTGCCGGAGATGGGCGAGAAACTCGCCGGCCAAATCGTCCGCTTCGTCCAGGCGCTGCGCAAGGAGGATATCGACAAGAAGCCGGGCATCGCCGAAACCCTGGACTGGGCCCAGGCGCTTGCCGGCCAGGGGATCGACGATCTCGGCGGCAACCCCGATGTGGTCGAGGACACCCTTCTTTGTCTGCTCAAGACCAAGGAGGACCGCGACGCGGTACCCACCGAGGTAGTGGGGCGGCTCCTCTCCAAGGCGGTATGACCGGCGTCACCGCCAGTCCCGGCGCGGGCGCGGCGGCGGCAATCGTCGGGCGCATGATCGGTTATGTGCGTCTCGCGCGCGACAACGACTTTCCTGTCGGCATCGATGAAAGTCTCGATGCGTTGAGGCTCGCCGAAGGCATCGATCTCGCGGCGCCGGCGCCATTGCGCTCGGGCCTCAAGGCGCTGCTCTGCGCCAGCGAGGCCGACTGGCGGCGCTTCGATCGGCTGTTCGATGCCTACTGGCTCGGCCGCGGCGTGAAGCGCGCCGGCCTGGTAAGCGGCGGCGGAAGCACGCCGGGCACCCCCGCCGGCGGAGCCCCGCCCGATCTCCCGCCGGCGCTGCTCGAGGCGGCCGAAGGCGCCGGCGATACGGCCGATTCCGGCGGCGAGGCCAGGCGGGCCGGGGCCAGCGCCGCCGAAGCCCTCGGCAAAACCGATCTCAGGCACATCGACGACGCGGAAGAGTTGGCGAAAGTGTACGAGCTCGCCCGGCGGCTTGCGGCGCGAATCAAGCGACGCCTGACCCGGCGCCATCGGGTGCGCGCCAGGGGCACCCGCCTCGATCTGCGCAACACCATCCACCGCAGCCTGGCCTATGGTGGCATGCCGATGCGCCCGGCCTTCCGGGCGCGGCGGACCAAGCCGATGCGGCTGGTGATTTTCCTCGACGTCAGCGGCTCGATGAGCCTCTACAGCACCTTCTTCCTGCGTTTCATCCGCGGCGTCATCGACAATTTCCGCCACGCCGATGCCTTCGCTTTCCACACCAGGCTGGTGCATATCGGCCCGGCGCTGCGCGAGCGCAACCTGGAACGCGCCATCGAGCGCCTCGGCCTGATGTCCGCCGGATGGTCGGGCGGCACCCGGATCGGCGACAGCCTCGCCACCTTCAACCGCAACTACGCCGAGGGGACCTTGAACCGCCGCACCATCGTCATCGTCGTCAGCGACGGCTATGACACCGGACCGCCGGAGCTCCTGGCCAAACAGGTCAGGCTGTTGAGGCGCCGCGCCAGGCGGGTGATCTGGCTCAACCCGATGATCGGCTGGCGGGACTACGAGCCGGTGGCCGCCGGCATGGCGGCGGCGCTGCCCCATATCGACCTGTTCGCCCCGGCGCATAATATCGAAAGCCTGGCGGCGCTGGAGCCCTACCTGGCCCAGCTATAACCGCGTCCGCCAGGGCAGGGGGGTCTATACCGTCTGGGAGTGGCGTCGGCCTTGGGTCTCCAGATAACGGTCGAAGACGGCGCAAACGGCGCGCACCAGCGGGCGGCCTCCTTCCGTCACCCGGATGCGCCGGCCGGTGATCCTGACCAGCCCATCCGCCACCATCGGCCGAAGCGCCGCCAGCTCGCCGGCGAAATCGTCCGGCGATTCCCGCCACTTGCCGCAGACGGCGCCGAGATCGACCGCGAGATCGCACATCAGGCGCTCGATGATGTCGCGGCGCAGCCGGTCGTCATCGTCCAACGCCAGGCCGCGCTGGATGGCGAACCGGCCCCGGCCGATGGCCTCGCGGTAGGCCTTGATGGCGACCGCGTTCTGGACGTAACCCTCGGCCAGGGAGCCGATGGCCGAGGCGCCCAAACCGATGAGGGCCGGCGCCGCATCGGTGGTGTAGCCCTGGAAGTTGCGGCGCAGGCGCCCGGCGCCGAGCGCCCGGGCCATGGCATCATCGGCGCGGGCGAAATGGTCGAGGCCGACGGCGATATAGCCCGCGGCCTTCAGCCTCGCCGCCGCCGATTGCCGCCACCGTTCCGCGGCGTCCGGCAGGGCGGCCTCGTCGATGAGGCGCTGGTGGCGCTTGATCCAGGGCAGGTGGGCGTAACCGAATACGGCGACGCGTACTTGGCTGCCAATTCGGGCGTCATGGCCCCCTTATCGGCGATGTGCCGGCGGGGCGCCTTGATCTGAGTCAAAAGGCCGCGCGTTAACGGTTTCTTAACCATTAAGGCCGATAAAGTTAACCAAGCATTAACGGTGAAAAAAAAACATCAGGGGGGAAGGTTATGCAGATACCGTCGTGCAGTCCCTATCTTTTGCGCCGGCTGCGATCGCTACGGGAAGTGTGCCGCGCCATACATCGCGGAGGGCTATCGCCGTGCACGCCCTGTACCTACAGGGAGATTTGCCGGGCGATGGAAGCGAAACGCGAGGCCGACCCCAAGTGGCCCGCGATCGAGGGTCTCAAGCCGTATCTCAAGGACAAGCTCCACTAAATCACGCCGATCCGTTCGAGCTTCGCGACCCGCGCCGCAAACCCCGGCCGGATACATCCAGCCAGGCCATGTAATCAAGAAAAGGCCGCCGGCGCCCTGATGGACACCGGCGGCGATGGATGAGATTGGATCAACTGGCCTTGCGGTATTCGCGCAAGCGTCCGGCAGGGAACCTGACCTTGATCGTCGTGCCGACGCCGAGGCTGCTCTCCAGCGTCAGGGTGCCGCCGTGGGCCTCGACCAAAGATTTCGTCAGCGGCAAGCCAAGCCCCGTGCCTTCGTATTTCCGGTCCAGACCACTGTCGATCTGACCGAAGGGGGCGAGGGCCGTCTCGATGTCCTCCGGCGCGATGCCGACACCGGAATCGACGACCGAGATGGTGTAGGCGCCGTCCGGCTCGATTTCGGAGCAAACCTCGACGCTGCCTCCCGGCGGGGTGAATTTGACCGCGTTGGACAGCAGATTGATCAGCACCTGCTTCAACTTCCGCTCGTCGGCATAGAGAAGCTGCATCGGCGAGATCCCCCTGACGGCGAGCGAGACCTTCGATTCCTGGGCCTTTGGCCGGATCAGATTGAGACAGGATTCGACCACTTCCCGGACCGGGACTTCCTCTTCCTGCAGCTCCGAATGACCCGCCTCGATCTTGGAGATGTCGAGGATGTCGTTGATCAGCTTCAGAAGATGATTGCCCGAGAAGTGAATGTCGTTGACATATTCCGCCTGCTTCTCCGTCAGTTTTCCGAAAAAGGAGCGGGACAGCATTTCCGAAAAGCCGATGATGGCGTTGAGCGGGGTGCGCAATTCATGGCTCATATTGGCGACGAACTCGCTCTTGGCGCGGTTCGCCACCACCTGTGTCTCGAGCGCCAAGCGCTGCGCTTCCTCCATCTTCTTTCGCGCGCTTACGTCCCACATGTTGCAGACATACAAGAGGCGGTCCTTCTCGCGCCGCTCAAAGGGACTTTCGGCTATCTCGAGGGAAGCGGTGGCGACCAGCAGATCCATCGAGAAGCTGGTGCCGTCGGCGCGCAGGCCGGAGGTTTCAAAGGGCCTGGAGTATAATTTGCCGTCCCTGGCCTGGCTCAGGTAATGGGAAATCTCCCGGCCGACGCGGCCTTGGTGGGCCGTCGGACTGAGGATGTCGATTTCGGAGCCGACGATTTCATCGGCCTCATAACCGAACAGGCGAAGGGCGGTGTTGTTGGCGTATACGATCTTGCCCTGATAATCGGCGATGACGACGCCGTCATAAGTCGTCTCCAACACCTTGCCGATCAAGGTGTCCTTATGGCTGAGCGCCCTGTCCTTGAAGAACAAACGGCGTTCCCTGGCCGAGATCTGCTTGATCAGGGCGCAGATATAGACCGACAGGGGCAACAGCACCACGGGCGCGAAGTCGATGGCGGCCCCGAGAACCTGCCGGAGATAGACCATGACCGCGAACACGCCGACGGACCAGAGCGCCAGCCCGGTAACCGCCCGGCGCCATGGACAATTCTCGAAGTAGGGACCGGCGGCGGCCGAAAGCCAACCGATCGCGGCGAGCCCGACGAGTTGATAACCCCAACCGAACGACGGCGCCACCTGTCCGATGTTCTCGGCGCCGCCGAGCGTCGCCAACTGCGCGACCGTCAGGAATTGGACAATGATGTAGAAAAGCGAAATGGCGGCGGTGATGATGATGTAGGGAAGATAATCCCGGTAGGCTTCCTTCAGTTCAGCCGCCTTGGCCGTGATCTGCGTCTGCATGATACCCATCCTTGCCGTCTACGAAACGCCTGGAGTACCGCGACGCCTAACCCCGATGATCTTAGGCGTCCATTGCCGGAAACCCGCGGACGCCCTTTTTTGACCGGCAAGGAAAAGATAACAAAAAATTAGCCAAATTGCAACAAATAACTTCTATATACTTAACCATTATTGTTAACTTACAGTATTTATACAATATTAATTATGACAATTTATGAGAATTAAATGTAAATTGTATCTATTTTCTCAAAAGCGGCCTTTGCCGGTGCCATCCACCCACCGGGCAAGCGCGCCGGTGAAATTGCCTCGGAGGCGCTAATCGCGTAAATTTTTGCTGTTCCAAGGTGATATCCAGGTCCCAAGGCGAGATCGGCATGGCGGCAGCGCTAGATCACGGCATCGAAGTCATCCCGACGGGCGCCGCCTTGGGCGCCGAGATCCGCGGGCTGGATCTACGCGCCGTCGACCGGCAGACCTTCGAGGCGATCAGGACGGCGTGGCACCGCCACCTCGTCGTCGTTTTCCGCGACCAGGATTTGGCCGATGATTTGAGCCGGTTCAGCCGCTGGTTCGGGGAGCTCGACCCGGCGCCGGTCGACACCCAAGGCATGCCGTCGATCCCG
>JADFPK010000282.1 GCA_022562375.1 Pseudomonadota bacterium | reverse complement strand
TGACCGGGGCGATCGAGCGGCTGCTGAACGACAAGGCCATCCACGCGCGCGTAAAGGAGACCAGCGAATACATGAGGGCCCAGGACGGCCGCCGTAAGGCCGCGCGGCTCATCGACGAGCTTCTCAATCAGACCCCCTAGGCGACGGCGGGCGCACGGTCACGGACGGCGCGCCCGGGCACGGCGTGGATCGCAAGCGACGAAGCCCCCGACAGGTTGTAATTGGGGGCTAATGCCCTCCATCCCACTCGGTTTCTGTCGCGAAACGCTCCACCAGGAAGTCGACAAATGCCCGGACCTTCGGCGGCAAATGCCGCTGATGCGGATAGACCGCATAGAGGGGGCTTGCTTCCGGGACGACTTGAAATTTCCCCAGAACCTGGCGCAATCTGCCTCGCCTTATTTCGATCCCGACAAGCCAGTTCGGAACCAGGATCAGCCCGAGCCCAGCGACCGCAGCGGCGCACAAAGCCTCTCCATTATCGGCAAACAGGCCTCCAGAAACCCGAACTTTCGAGGTCCCTTTCGGCCCGCGGAAACTCCATAAATTGCTGCCGGGATGCGATCTGAATGTCAGGCAGTTGTGGTCCGCCAGATCCGCCGGCACTTTCGGCATGCCGGCCTTTTCCAGGTAGGAGGGGCTGCCGCATACAACCCGGCGGCCCCATCCGATTCTTCGCGCGATAAGGCTGGAGTCGCGCTGTCGCCCCACCCTGATCGCCAAGTCAAATCCCTCATCAACGAGATCGACTAAACGGTCGGTCATCGACAGTACGATCTGGACTGCGGGAAACCTTTCTTGAAAAGCCGCCAAGGCCGGCGCAATGTGGAGACGGCCGACGCTGGCCGGCACGGTGAGGCGCAGTATGCCGCTGGGGGCCCCGCCAATTTGCGATATTGCGAGCTTTGCCTCCTCGACCTCGACCAGGATTTGCGCCGCGCGCTCATGAAAGAGCCGGCCCGCCTCGGTCAGGCTGAGCTTGCGCGTCGTGCGATGGAACAGACGGGCGCCAAGCTCGTACTCAAGACCACTGATCTGGCGTGACACCGAGGAGGGAGCCAGTCCAAGCTGTCTGCCCGCGGCGGAAAAGCTGCCGGCGTCGACAACGCGCACAAAGATCCGCATGCCGGCGACGCTATCCATGGGGCGCCCTATCTTTGCGAAAAACGAATAAATCTTTACTTCATTTTGTGGATTTTAACAAAGGATTTCCGCGCGTACAGTGCGACCGTTAACCCGCTCACCCCACGTTCAAGATCAAGGAGAAGTGCGATGAAGGCGACTGTAATCCATGAATTCGGCGATGTCGACGTGCTCAAATACGAGGATATCGCCACCCCGAAACCGAAGCCCGGTCATGTCCTGATCAAGGTTCTGGCCGCCGGCGTCAACCGCTTGGACCATTACATCCGCGAAGGCTCGATCGTTCCCGAGCTTCCCTTCCCCCACATCCTCGGCGCCGACGCCGTCGGCGAGGTGTTCGAGTTGGGCCAGGGCGTCACCGAACTCGAAATCGGCGAGCGGGTGATCGTCGTCCCCGGTTACCCTACCGATGAGGCGGAGACCGACATCCGCCCGACCGTCACCGCCCCGAGCTTCGCCCTTCCCGGCTTGGGCATCTGGGGCACCTACGCCCAGTACATCGAGGTGCCCGCCCGCGCGGTGGTCAAGGACGAGACGGGTCTCGCGCCTGAAGAGATCGCGACGCTCCCCGTGGTGTTGGCGACGGCTGTCCATTCCGTCAAGGGCATCGGCGGCGTCAAGGCCGGCGACAAGGTGCTGGTGCACGCCGGCGCCTCGGGATCCGGTTCCATGCTGATCCAGGTCGCCAAGGCTCTGGGTGCGCATGTCGCCACCACGATCCGTAACGACGCCAAGGCCAATTTCACGAAAGAGGCGGGCGCGGATCTCGTCATCAACACGCGCGAGGAAGATTTCGTCGAACGCGTGAAGGAATGGACCGGCGGCCAGGGCGCCGACGTGGTCATCGACAATATGGGCGGCGACGTGTTGGCGAAGAGCATCGAGGCGGTCAAGGCGCTGGGTGTCGTCGTTGCTTTCGGGTTCGCCGCCGGGCCGGAGGTCAGCTTCGACATCCGCAGCCTCTTTTTCGCCCAGAAGCAGCTCAAGGGCACGAT
>JADFPK010000069.1 GCA_022562375.1 Pseudomonadota bacterium | reverse complement strand
CTGTCAAGAACAAAAAGGGAATATTCGCGAGGGGCTTGTTGGAGGAATTAAGTAAGGTGTCCCCTTAATTCCAATGTCCGCTTTCGGGGGCAAAGCGGACGTAAATCACTAGGCGCGTGAATGTCCGCTAATAGCCAGAAGCGGACATTCACCGGCACGGCGGAACCCGAAAATTACACTGCCTTTGATGAAAATTCCCGCTCATGACTACACGCTCGCTCCGCGTGCCGTCAGCCCGATCCCTCGCCGCAGAGGAAGGCACATGATCAGGCTTCCTTTAGGGGTGGAATGATTGCAGCGCTCTAGGCGTTATGCCCCCGCTGCGAGGCCAGCGTCGAAGCGTATCTCGGCTTGACGGAAGACGGCGCGGGTATGGTCCATGTCCCAGGGTTGTTCGACTAGGGTTTCGTGGTCCCATTGGCTGCGCGGTTCCGGCGGGTTGAAGAAGTCGCCGCCATAGACGTGAATCGCGCTGGTCAGTTTGGTGATCGGGTTGGCCACAGAATGAATAATGTCACGGCCCATGGTCGCCACTTGTCCCGGCCCCATGGAGTCGGCGCCCGCGGCTTCGATGCCGGGACTTGTGTCGATATCGGCACCGTCATCGATGCGGCGCCAGAACATGTTGTCCTCCCGCCCACTGTAGATGCCGATGACGGCGAACATGTTGTGGTTATGAGGCCACAGGGTCATGCACGGCGCCCAGACAAAATTGATCACTGTCAGATCGTCTCCATGATACAGCGGAAAGACCCCGGCCTTGGTCGGCTCGCCTAGTTCGGAGACGATGCCGGATGGATCGGCAACCGCTTCCAGCACGAGTTCACGTATCGCCTTCTGCCCTTCACCTATGGCCAACTTACAAGCCTCGACAAAACGATCCTTCTGAAACATCGAACAGTCCTTCCCACCGCCTCGCCAAAGCGGACAGATTTTCCCGTAGCGCGAGAACGAGTCTAGCGCGGCGGCGGAGGTCGTTCTACCTTTCCTGCAATGTTTCGAATTGGTCAGCAGCCGGCGACGCAGTTTCCGCCGCCGTCGAACTCCATGGTCCGTTCGCTCAACGATAAGTGCACCGGCACCTTGGTCGCCTTGATGAACGTGTCGGTCTTGGTGCCGGCGATGACCTTGCCGTCCTTGGTCGCGACCTCGTTGGCGTGCGAGACGATGACGCTGTTCGGCTTGACCAGGTCGTTGATCACGAAGGCCGCTTCCTTCGGCCCGGTGGTGAACACGTCGCCGATGTTCATGACCACGAGCTTGGCGTTGTAGTGCCGGCGCACCACGCTGTCCTGCTCGGCGGTGATCCCGGTGTCGCCCGACAGGTAAGCGACGAGCCCGTTCGAGAAGGTCAGCACGTAGCCGGTCGGCGGGCCGGCATAGCCCGCAAGGCCGGCGGCCTTGAGCAATTTGCCGAGTTCGCCGCCGATGAAGGCCGGACTGACGCCGTTCGAGTGGACCGCCGGGACGGTGGTGATCTTGACGCCGCCGAACTTGCGCGAGGAGCCGAACCGCACGAGTTGCGACTTTTTCTCATCGCCGCCCAGCGCCTTCAACTTGGTGCCGAAAAACCGCCGCATCTCGCTGCCGGTGACGATCGTCGCTTTCTTGGCGAGCGCGATATTGACGGTGTTGGTATTCGGCGCCGCCTTGACCGAAAGGTCCGGCTTGCCGCAGGTCCCCGCGTTGGGCCGCGGCTGATGCCTGTCGCCGGCATGGTCGCCATGCATGTGGCTCACCAAAATCACGTCGATCTTGCCGAGGCGCGGATCGTTCGCGCCCGCCACCGTGCGTCCCGCGTCATACAGGATGCGCGTGCCGTTCGGGTCCTCGAAGATCATCGCCCGGTCGAACTTGCAGAATTCGCCTTTTACCAGCCCCAGCGGGGTGACTTTCACGTTGGCCGCCTTGGCCGCTTGCCCCGCAAGGCCGACTAGCCCGACGGCCAACACCGCCAGGACGGAATGAATTGCTCGCATCGGATGGCCTCCCTCTAATTATCCGTTTCTTATACCGAAAGCAGGTTTGCCGGGCCGGATACCCTATGGTTGATATATCGTTTCCCGAAACCTCCCCCACTTCCAATGAACCTTATCATTTTTCAGGTTGGGTGAAAGTGTTTTCGCTTGGTAGTTAAGGCGACTTTCGCAGCCAAAATCCGTGACGCGGCGACCCGGCCTCCGCCGCCAAAATCCGTGACCCGCCGCCGCCCGCCGGCGCCTAGCCGCCGGCTGAGGGGGCCGGGTCGAGGCCGCCAAGCAGCGATTGGCGAAGCCCGTCGGGAATCGGCCGGGCGCGCCGTGTTTCGGGATCGATGCAGACGATCACCGATTCGGCGGTGGCGACGCACCGATCTTCGCCGAACAGCCCCTGCCCCAGCCGATAGGACGAGCGCCCGACGCCGAGCGCCCGCGTGCCGCACTCGACCACGCCCGGATAGTAGAGCGCGCCGATGTAGTCGATGGCGAAACGGACGATGACGAAGTCGGTCCCGGCGCCGGTTTCCATTCCCCGGCCAGTTTCCATTTTGGGATTGTGGGATTCACGGAACGCCACCCGGCCGTTCTCGCAAAAGACGGCGTAGGCGATGTTATTGACATGGCCGTTGGGATCGAGATCGGCGAAGCGCAACACGTCGCGGCTCCAGAAGCGATAGCCGTCGCGATCCGCAAGATCGACCCCATCCGCCCCGACTTTTTCGTTCATGCCGTCACTTCCACCTCGCCCGAATTCGACCGCGAAGATCGGCATCCTAAATTATCGCAAGCCAATTTACACGGACTGGATTGCCGCCACCGCCGTAACCGGACGACGGCGGACGAGCCGGCCGCCCCTTGACCGCGAGCGGGCCGAACGGCGCCGAAATGCCAACATGGGCCGAATACCCAACGTGGATTGTCAAAAAATGCCGTAATGTGGAAAACCTGTGTATACATTGTGTAATAGTCGGATTTTTATCCACAGATATTTTCGTTTTTACATGAAATTATTGTTGCGGCCAAGAACCAAACGGTTAATCATATCCATGGGTCGAGAAGCCTTCGGGTGGACCGATCCACCGGACCAGGAAGTCTTCGGACGGAATGGCCCACGGGTCAGGAAATCTTCGGATGGAACGATCCACCGGATCAGGAAGCCTTCGGGCGGAGCGGTCCACGGATCAGGAAATCTTCGGATGGAACGATCCACCGGATCAGGAAGCCTTCGGGCGGAACGGTCCACGGGCCAGGAAGTCTTCGGACGGAACGGTCCACCGGGTCAGGAAGCCTTCGGGCGGAACGGTCCGACGGATCAGAAAGTCTTCGGACAGCTTGATCCGAGGAGAGGCGTCAGGAGTGTTCTTCGGAACACGTTGCATGGACCCCGCGTCCGCGCACCTGGCGCCTCTTTTAATGCGCCTCTTTTTTAATGCGCAGAGTCCGGCCACGCCATTCCTCCCCCGCGCATGACAACGCGCATAGCCAAAGGCCCGGCGCGATATCGGCTCGATGGGAGTCGAAGTCGCGCCGGGCCCCCGGTTTGCGTCAGGATCTGGACCCCGCATCCAAGCACCGGCGGGCTAGTATCTACAGGTGCCGAGTCCCGGCGTCAACTAAATTTTGTGGTCCAATCACCAAAACTTTCCATATATGGTACGCCGTGGGACCACCCGGTGGCGCCCCAGGGCGCGCCACACGGCGCCTGGCCTGAGGGAACCCGCAAGGCCGTCAGATCTGTCACCCTTCTATGTAAAGTGAGTTCTAGGGCTTGAATTGGCTACAAACCGGCATGGGCTGGACGCAATCCATCGACCCGGTATTGGTCTTCCGCCTCCTTGCCATCGGCCTCGGTGGTTTCGCCACCGGATTTCTCGGCGGCATGATGGGACTGGCCCTCGGCCGGCCCCGGCTGCTCTTGGTCTATTGGGCGGCGGAGAACCCCCTCACCGCGGCGGGGACGAACATCCTTATCGGATCGCTCGTCGCCGCCGCCGGGGCGTGGCGACATTTTCGCGAAGGCCGCATCGATTTCCCCATCGTCGCCTTCATGGGGATACCGACCATGGCCGGCGCCTTCCTCGGCGGCTTTTACGCCGGCCTGGCGCCGCGGGAGGTGTTGCTCGTCGTCGTCGGCATGATGTCGATTTGGTACGGCTTCAAATTGCTGAGGAATGGAGGCGAGGACCGGCCCCAAGACCGAAGCGCCGCCGAACCCGCGCCTGTCGCCGCCGGCGCCGTCGAGCCATCGCCGAGCCGGCGCCTGAAAGAGATGGGCTTCGGGTTCGCCATCGGCCTCTTCGGCGGCGTGGTCGGTCTCCTCCTCGGCCAACTCCGCCTGCCGGCGATGATACACGGCCTCGGCCTGGACCCGAGGATGGCGGCGGGGACGAACCTCGCCATCGGCTTCCTCGCCGGCATGTTGGGATTCCTCGGACATATGCTGCATCTCGAGGTGGACTGGGCGGTGTTCGCCGCCATCGCACCCGCGGCCATGGCCGGCGCCTATCTCGGGGCGAGGCAAACGGGAAAGATGTCGCCCCGAACCCTCAAGCGCTTGATGGGCGTGGTGATGGTCGTCGTCGCCCTGCCGTTGTTCTGGGTCGCCTTCACCCAACCGTAGAGCACAATCGATAACGGGCCGATGACGAGGCGCGGGGGAGAGGCCGGGCGAAGATTTCGGCTTGAAGCCGCCGGCCGCGCGGTCTGTAATGAGGCCCCGTCAGGAGAGGCTTCTCGATCGAGAGCGATGTTGATGAAGCGCCCCAATTCCTATCTCGTCTTGGTTCTGGCCGCGGTCCTCGCCGTCGCCGCCGGGCCTGGCGCGGCCACGGCGACGGAGGAGGAAATCGAGGTCGACCTCGAACTCGCCCTCGCCGTCGACGTCTCCGGCAGCATCGACGACGAGGAAGCGGTGCTCCAGCGCGCCGGCTATATCGCCGCCTTCCGCCATCCGAGAGTCCTCGAAGCCATCCGCCGCGGCGCCCACGGCCGCATCGCCGCCGCCTATTATGAGTGGGCGGGCTACGGACACATGAAGGTCATCGCCGACTGGACCCTCATCCACGATAAGGCGAGCGCCCTTGCCTTCGCCGCCAGGCTCACGGGAGCGCCGCCCGAGACCGCGAGCCGGACGGCGATCGGCTCGGCGATAAGTTTCGCCGTGCCGTTCTTCGAGGCCAACGAATTCGAGAGTCAACGGAAGGTCGTCGATATATCCGGCGACGGGCCCAACAACTGGGGCGGGCTGGTGACCGTCGCGCGGGATGCGGCCCTTGCCAAGGGCATTACCATCAACGGTCTGCCGATCATCAACGACCGGCCGAGCCGGTTTGGCCGCGCACCCATGCGCAATCTCGATCTCTACTATATGGACTGCGTCATCGGCGGGCCCGGCGCCTTCATCGTCGTCACCAGCCGATTCAAGGACTTCGGTTCGGCCATCCTGAGGAAGCTCATCCTCGAGATCGCCGGGAAAACACCCAAGATGCCGCCCGGCGCGGCGGCGGCGTCCGCCGATGCGGCGACATCTTCCATGCTGCGGCCGGCGGCGGCGCACATCGGTCCGCCTTGCGATTACGGCGAACGGCGGCGAGACTTATTCGACGTCGACGACATGTGAGGGCGGCCGGCGCGGCACTCACCCGGCAATGGTGACGCCGGCGGCGATGCCGGTATATTCCACCACCAGGTAAACCCCGTAGACCGCCAGGAACCCGGCGCCGACGGCGCGGCTAAGGCCCCCCCTCGCCAGGATCGTCGCCAAAAGCACGACCGTCGCCGCCAGCATGAACCAGATGTCGAAGGCGACGATCTGGGCCGGGATGGTCAGCGGCTCGACCATCGAGACGACGCCGAGGATAGCGAGGATGTTGTAGGTGTTGGCGCCGACCACGTTGCCGATGGCGATGTCCGCGTGACGCCGGTAGGCGGCGACGGCGGCGGTGGCGAGCTCGGGCAGGGAGGTGCCGACGGCGACCAGCGTCAAGCCGATGACGGCTTCCGAAATGCCGAAGGTACGGGCCAACTCGACGGCGGCGGCGACCAGGATCTGGGCGCCGAAAACGACGGTGGCGATGCCGCCGATGACGGCCATCAGGCTCGCCCACGGCGAACGCGGCCATTCGGCGAATTCCTCCGCCTCGCGGCTCAACAGATCGGCGGAGGCGGAGTTCCGCCGCTCCGACCAATAGGCGTATAGGGTCAAACCGATAAGCGCCAACAGCATGACCGCGCCTTGGACGGCGGTGATGGCGCCGGTCAGCCCCAAGACCACCATCAGGATCGCCGCCCCCAGCATCACCGCGCCGTCGCGCTTGAGCGCTTGCGGCTTGCAGGCGATGGGATAGATGACGGCCGCGGTGCCGAGGATCAACAGGATGTTGGCGATGTTGCTGCCAATCACGTTGCCGACGGCGATGGCCGGGGCATCGGTCAACGCCGCCTCCAGGCTGACCACCAGTTCCGGCGCCGTGGTGCCGTAGGCGACGATGGTCATGCCGATTACCATCGGCGAGACCTTGAGCCGCCGGGCCAGCGCCACGGCGCCGCGCACCAGAAACTCGGCCCCCAACAACAACAGGACGAAGCCGGCGGCGATTTGCAGGAAGGTCATCTATGGGCTACTCGGTTCCGGGGAAAAACAGGCCCTACCAATAGGCCAGCGCATCCTTGTAAAGACCGGCGAGGCGCTCCTTGCTGATCTCCAGGGGCGCGTTATCGAGCAGCCGGCGCTGGGGGAACGAGCCTTCGGTCAGGGCGCCGATGTCCTCTTCGCCGTATCCCAGGCCGCCGAGGCCGTTGGGGACCCCCGTCGCCTTCATCAGCGAGATGATGCGCGCCGACAACACCTCGCCGGCATCGTCCTCGCCGGCGCCCCCGAGACCGGCGCCCCCAAGATCAGCGCCTAAGTACCCGGATGCGTCCAAATGCCGGTCGGGACAGGCGGGCGCGGTGAAGCGGAACACCGAAGGCGCGTTGGCGATGACCGAGAAGCCGTGGGGGATGATCGGCCGATCGTCGGGATAGCCCTCGGGCTTGAAATCGCGCACCAGGCCGGAAACCGAGTACGACATGCCGTGGGGGGCGTGACAGCCGGCATTGCCGAAGGCGATCCCCGCCAGCGTCGCCGCCCACATCATCTGCGAACGCGCCTCGAAGTCGCCGGCGTCGGTGACCGCGCGCACCATGTAGGCGCCGAGCAGCCGCATGGCCTCGCGGCAGCCGAGGTCGCTCCACGGGTTGGCGCCCTGGCTCTGCGGCCGGAGGCTGGCGCTGGCCGGCGGCGCGCGCTTGGTGAAGGGCCGGGCGGTGTAGGATTCGACGGCGTGGCTAAGCACGTCGAAGGCGCTCGCCGCCACCACGTTCCTCGGCAGGGTGCGGGTGACGTTGGGATCGACGATGGCCCGGGCCGGGCGCAGGTTCCTCGACACGATGCCGGTCTTCGCGCGCATCTCCGTGAGGTCGAAGATGGCGATGCCGGTACATTCGCTGCCCGTGCCCGAGGTGGTGGGACAGGCGATATGGGGCTTCAGCGGTCCGGGTATGGGCGCGCCGCCGCCGATCGGGGCGTTGACGTAGGTGAGGAAATCGGCCGGATAGGTGGAATAGAGGTTGGCGGCCTTGCAGGTGTCGATCACCGAGCCGCCGCCAAGCGAAACGAAGCCGTCGAAACCACCCTCCTTGGCGAATTGCGCCGCCTGCTTGAAGGAGTCATCGGTGGGCTCGACGCGCACCTCGTCATAGACGACGACGTCGATGCCGGCATCCTCGAGCGATCGCTTGACGACGGCGGCGTGCTCGAGCGCGCCGACGCGCTTGTCCGTCATCAGGACGGCCCTGGAGACGCCGAGACCGCGGGCGTTGTCGCCGACCTCGGCGAGCACCCCCGGCCCGAAGGTTATCGCCGAAACGTCGACGGAGAACGCCGTATCGCCGGCGCCGGTCGGCGCGAAATAATGACAACAGGCCAAGCCCGATCCTCCCTGACCGCGAACTCCCGAGATAACGCACCCTATTGTAGCCGTTGTCATGGAACGGTGAAAGTGGCTAGCCCGGCTCTGTCGGCCCGGTTCTGGCCGGATCGTGCTGTGGCTATTGTCGCCGACCGCCGGCTATGGCAGAATCGCCGCCAAAGCGGGCGTTCCATCGACGTCCCAGGGGGTGTCTTGCCTGGCCTCATCCGAGGCGGGGGCGCCCACGGAAGAATTAGTGGAGGAGAACCGCCATGACCCGCATGACACCGAGTGAAGCCTTCGTCGAGACCCTCGCCGCCCATGGCGTCACCGACGTCTTCGGCATCGTCGGCTCGGCCTACATGGATGCGCTGGACATTTTCGTCCCCGCCGGCATCCGCTTCATCTCGGTGCAGCACGAACAGGGCGCCGGCCACATGGCGGACGGTTATTCGCGGGTAAGCAACCGCGCCGGCGTCTGCATCGGCCAGAACGGCCCCGGCATCACCAACTTCGTCACCGCCATCGCCGCCGCCTACTGGGCGCATTCGCCGGTGGTCTGCATCACGCCGGAGACCGGCACGGCGACCCAGGGCCTCGGCGGTTTCCAGGAGACCGAGCAGCTGCCCTATTTCGAGAACATCACCAAGTACCAGGCCCACGTGAACCGTTCCGACCGCATCGCCGAGTTCACCGGCCGCTGCTTCGATATCGCCTTGAGCGAACGCGGCCCGACGC
>JADFPK010000281.1 GCA_022562375.1 Pseudomonadota bacterium | reverse complement strand
CTCGCGCCGCTGTCCGACGCCTGGCACGCCGCCGCGCGGGTCTTGCTGCCTTCGGGGCCGGTCTATGTCGGTCTGGCGCCCGGCGCCGGGCGCAAGGGCAGCGGCAAGTGTTGGCCGCTCGAGCGGTTCGTCGCGCTGGCGCGGGATCAGTCGGCCAAGGGCCGGGTGCCGGTCTTCTTCCTCGGCCCCGACGAGGCGGGTTGGCTCGCCGATCTGCGCCAGGGCGTGCCGGGGGCCCAATTCCCCGAATCGGAGCGCGCCGGCGTTCCCGGTCCACTCGAGGGGCCGCCTCTCGTCGTCGCGCTGGCCCGCCGGCTGGCGGTGGCGGTGTCGAACTGCTCGGGCACCGGCCATCTGCTCGCCGCCGGCGGCGTCCCCATGGTCAGCCTGTTCGCGCCCACCGATGCCGCCAAGTTCGCCCCCTACACGCCCGATCTGACGGTCATCCGCGCCCAGGACTTCGCCGGCGTTGGGATCGAGGCGATACCGCTTGACGCCGTCAGCGACGCCGTCGATGCTCGTCTCCCGGCGCCGCCAGGCCCGGTGTAGTGGCCCCAATGTCGTGGATGGATGAGGATGATGACGGCGGTCAAGGTTGAAATCTCGCCCGGCGAGTTGATCGACCGGATCACCATCCTCGAGATCAAGGCGGCGCGCATCACCGATGAAGCCAAGCGCGCCAACGTCCGGGTCGAGCTCGGGGAGCTGACGGCGGCGCGCCAGGGGGCGGTGGCGGCATCGGCGAGGCTGGCGGCGCTGACCGGCGAGCTCAAGGAGGTGAACGAGGCACTGTGGGATATCGAGGACGAGATCCGGGCGCTCGAGGCGGCCATGGACTTCGGCCCCGCCTTCATCGAGCTCGCCCGCGCGGTCTATAAGACCAACGACCGGCGTTCGGCCATCAAGCGCAAGATCAACGAGCTTCTCGGCTCCCGCCTGATCGACGAGAAGTCCTACACGCCCTACTGATCCGCTATGGCGGGGCACGATCGGGCGGCAATAAGTTACTGACCACAGAGACACAGAGACACAGAGTTTTAAAAGAGACGATAAGACTTTTAGCAAGAATATTTGATTGTGTTTTTCCTCTGTGTCTCTGTGCCTCTGTGGTCAATGAATAGGGATATCGCGGGCGGGCGCCGGATCGACATGGGCGGGGCGGGCGGCTATTTTGCCTTGTCCTTGGCCGAGAGCGCCCGCTTGGCGCGGGCGGCGCGGACCTTGTTGGCGGCGCCGGCCAGCCTGGTCAGGCGTACGCCGGGGCTGTCGTCGTCGGCGAGGAACTCGACGCCGGCGCGCTCGAGCGCCGCCTGCACCCGGCGCACGCTCTCGACGTTGCCGCCGACCGGGCCGGCCGATCGCTCCATGCGCTGCACCGTCGAAAGATGGACGCCGGCCTGCTCGGCCAGTATCCGCGCCGACCAGCGCAACAGGCCCCGGGCCGCCCGGATCTGGTTGGAGATCAGCATCCCCCGCGCTCCGGTCGCCGGAGTGCGGGACGGGGCGTCGCGCGCGTCGCGTTGCCGGTGCCTGCGTTCGTCTGCCGTTGCGCCATAAGCGGTCCCATCGTCCCGGCCGTGATGGCCCGCCCGGAAATACCCCAAAAGGTTAACGGCACGGGGCGAAAAAGGGTTAACGGCCATCGGGCCTCATGCCTGTCTATCGTTATACGGCAATTGCGCTAAGTTTGCAATAAAAAACGACAAAATGTGAGAATAGAAATAAGTCTTTACTGTTCGTTAACCATAGATATTCAAGTTACCTGCTTTTTTTAACGAATTGGCCGCAATCTTTACTGTCTATTAACTGTAATCGTTAAGTATTTTACTGAGTTTCGCGGCCGTTCCGGGCGAATTTCGACGCCATGGGGAGCGGCGCGCTAGAATCACCTGCCGGCGCGAAGCTCCGGCTTCGTGGTGAGCGTTTCCTTGCCATCAAGAAATTTGAACCACGGAGATCACAGAGGGATCACCGAGATGGATTGCCATGAGTTGACCCGCGGATCCCGATATAGGAGCGGCTGTGATATATTGCTCTCTGTGTGCTCCGTGATCTCTGCGGTGAATCTTATCCCCGTGGCGGGTTAGCCTTACCGGCCGGGCACGGCGTGCCGGGGCCGTGGCGACGGGCCTTTCAGGCGAGGGCGTCGGATGGCGGTGCCTGGAGGGGGGGTGGCCTAG
>JADFPK010000280.1 GCA_022562375.1 Pseudomonadota bacterium | reverse complement strand
CACATGCAGGCCGTCGAATGTTGCCAGGGTTTCTTCGAGCACCCGTTCGCAGTCGGTCCGCTCGTTGATATCGGCTTCGATCGCCAGCGCCCGGCCGTGGCCTTCATTGCCGGCGATCTCCTCCGCCGTCGCGGCGAGATTCGGGCCATCGATGGAGGTGATGACGAGGCGCGCCCCGGCGGCGGCGAGGCCGATCGCCATGGTCCGCCCCAGCCCCTGGCTGGCGCCGGTGACGATCACCACCTTGCCGTCGAGCCTGATGTCGCTCATCGCTCCTGGCGTTCCCAGCTAGATATCTTTCGGTGGCTGGTAGTCCTCATAACCCGGCGTCGGTTCCGTCGGCGGGTAGTCCACCACCTTCTGGAACAGCATGTGCATGAACAGGAACAGCGGCTTCGCCTTCATCACCAGCACCACGGCCTCATCGTCGGGATCGTCGTTGAAATGCTGATGGACGCAGCTGTTCTCGACGATCAGGGCCTCTCCCGCCCGCCACGGGATGTGCCTGCCGTCATGGACGTCGTGGCCCTTGCCCTTGAGGATGTAGAAGACGGCGCTGTTCATGTGGCCGTGCTTCTGTCCGCCCTCGGTGCCGGGCGAGTAGACCGAGAGATGGACCTCGATGGACTGGGAGATCTGCGCCGATTGCGGGTTGATCACCTTCTTGCCCCAAAGCGTCGGGCCGCCCTTCCACTTCATCTCCGGCGCCCGGTAGACCCGGGGCTGCTCATAGAGGCTCTTGTAGACCTCGCCGTAGGTGCCCTCCAGGGCGCGCACGAAGGTGCGCTTCTTCTGCCAGCGCACCCAGACCACCTCCTTGGGCTTGTTGTGGCCGGCCTCGCCGGGCCTTATGTAGGTGTCGGTCTCGTCTTCCCCGAGATCGGCGGTGTCATTACCCTTGGCGGTGTCTTCTTCCATCGGCGGCTTCCCGGTTTACGCCCTCGGCGGCGCTTGTTATTGCGGCTTGTCCGCCATCATAGGCCGCATTTCGCCCGCCGCCAAGCGGGTGGCCAAGACCGGCGCCCTCGGGCCCCGGCCCCGGTGATGCTTCCCCGATCGGGCTTGCGGGTATAAGCTGATGCTCCTGGGTTTTGGGCTTGGTTTGCGCCCCCTCGCGGGGAGAAGGGACGGACAAATGGCGATCGAGGTCAGGAAGTTCGATGCCCCGCTCGGCGCCCGGATCATCGGCGTCGATTGCGCCGGCGATCTTTCAGACGCGCTGATCGGCGAGATCGAAGAGGCCTGGTACGACAATCTGGTGGTCGTCTTCCCCGGCCAGGAACTGGACGACGATCGGCTGATGGCCTTCACCCGGCGGTTCGGCGAGCTCGACCTGGCGCCGCCCAACCCCACCGGGCGGCCCTGGTTGCCGGAAACGCCCGAGATCAACGTCGTCACCAACATCCGGGCCGGCGGCGAGTTGACCGGCAACGCCGGCAATTCGGAGATGAACTGGCATTCGGACCTCGGCTATATCGAGGTGCCGCCGGCGGCTAGCCTGCTCTACTGCATCACCTGCCCGCCGGTCGGCGGCGACACCTATTTCGCCAACATGTATCTCGCCTACGAGGCACTGCCCGCCGAAACCAGGGAGAAGATCAAGCGCCTCAAGGCGATCCACGACATCACCACCAACGCCAGCGGCGTGCTTCGCGCCGGTTACGATAGGGTGACCGATCCCAGGGAAACACCGGGTTGCCGCCATCCGCTGGTGCGCCTCCATCCCAAGACCGGGCGCAAGGCCCTGTTCCTGCCCCGGCGCCTGAACGGCTATGTCCTTGGATTGGAACTCGCCGACAGCGAGGCGTTGCTCGATATGCTGTGGGTCCAGGCGACGCGGGACGAGTTCACCTTCGGCCATAAATGGCGCCAGGGCGATCTGGTGATGTGGGACAACCGTTGCACCATCCACCGGCGCGACGACTTCGACGACAGCTACACCCGCCTCATGCACCGCACCCAGGTCAAGGGCACCGAGCCGCCGATCCCGGCTTGAAATCAAAGGCAGCCCGCGATCATAGGCCGAAGTCCGACCTGATCGCCGCGGCCTTGCGCGCGGCGTCGGCCACTTGCCCGCGGCCGAGCCGCTTTTTCAAATCCTCGATCGACGGTTTCACGCTGGCCACACCCAACCCGTCGGCGACGAGGAACCAGGCGAGCGCCATCACGTCCTTGCCGTCG
>JADFPK010000279.1 GCA_022562375.1 Pseudomonadota bacterium | reverse complement strand
GGCGCCGGTCAGCTTTCCTCCACGCTGATCGCCGCCATCGCCTGGTCGAGGGCGGTGATGACCATCTCGGAGGCCCCCGCGCGGTCCCACAGGATCGCCCCCATCGCTTGGCCGGAAAGCACCAGGATGTCCCACAGAGTATGGGCGGGATCGTCGGTTTCGGCGATGACGTTGACCACCCGGTGCATCGAGTCGGCGAGAATGATGAGATTGTCGTTGCCCTGGGCGTCGACGTGCGAGCTGATCTGATCGAGAAGCCTCGTCACCTTGATCAGGGTCTTGGCCGGGTTGTTGTCGCCGTTTAGCTTCTTGGCCTGGTTCTTGGCCTGGGTGGCAAGGGCGCTGACCTGCGTCGTCAATTCGGTAAGGCGATGCTGGGTGATGAGTTGGGTCGCATTCTCGATCACGTCCTTATGCGCGGCGGCGGTCTCATCGCCCGTGGTTTTGTGGCGCAGGCTGTTGGGCACCTGGAAGTTCGAACCGTCGCCCCCCGCCGCTTCTTCTCGCGAGGAGTAGACGCGGCGCTCGGGACCCACATAGTCCTCGGTCGCCACGAAGCGCTTGCGGTTGTTGATCATCTTGTCGATCCGCTGCTTGAGCAGGCGCACCGAGATGGGCATCATGACGATGTCGTCGACGCCGGTTTTCATCGCGAAGTTGACGGCATTGACCTCCGGATCCCAGGTCAGCAGCATGATGACCATGAAAGGATTGGAACCGAGTTTGCCCTGCCGGATGTCGGCGATGATCGAGCAGACGGTGTTTCTATCCTGGTCGAGGTCGCAAATCAGCAAATCGGGGTTATAGGTGATGATGGCCTCGCGCGCCTGTTCGATGGCCAAAAAATCCCTTATTCCCCGAAAGCCGACGCTGTTGAGCGCCTCGCGGATCGTCCGGCGCATCGCCGGAGCCGGGGCGAACAAAACGATTTCGACTTCGTCGAAATTATAGTTACTCGAGTCGCGCATGTGTCAATAACGGTGGCTTTTTATTAATATGCCTAATAAAAATTGAGTAACGAAACGCCGATGCCTCGTTTTCCGACTTGACGGTATTGTGGCTACCTATATTAATTAGCCGAGAAAGATAAATTTTCTATTAATCATTCAATGACTTAGTGGTTTTCAAGGCGTGACCCGCCGAGCCGCTCCCGGACCGCAAAAGGCGGGGCGCCGTTCGGGGGCCGGGACGCGGCGGTGATGAAGGAAGCGTCGCGGCGCCTGAATTTTGTGCTATAGCCCGGCCATGGACTGGAGCGATGAAGGCATCGTCCTCGCCGCCCGCAAGCACGGCGAGGGCGCGGCCATCGTAACCTTGCTGACCCGCGGCCATGGCCGCCATGCCGGGCTGGTGCGTGGCGGCGCGGGAAGGCGTCAGCGCGGCGTATTCGAGGCCGGCAACCGGGTCACGGCCACCTGGCGGGCGCGGCTCGCCGAGCATCTCGGAACCTATAGTTGTGAGTTGATCGAGAGCGTCGCGGCATCGTTTCTCGACGATAAGTGGCGTCTGGCGGGGTTGAGCGCGGCCTGCGCCATGACCGACGCGGTCCTACCCGAACGGGAACCCCATGCCAGGGTGTTCGAGGGCTCGCTCGAACTGCTGGCGGCGCTCAAGGGATGGGATGGGGCGGTGGTTGGAGGCAACGGCGGGCATGGCGGCTCGTGGCCGGCGCTTTATGTCCGTTGGGAGCTCATGCTTTTAGGCGAGCTCGGCTTCGGCCTCGACCTCGGCTCATGCGCCGCGACGGGGGAGAATGACGGGCTCGCTTACGTGTCGCCGAAAACGGGCCGCGCCGTATCGTCGAGCGCCGGCGCCCCTTACCGTGATAAACTACTGGCGCTGCCCCGGTTTCTCACCCGGGAGGCGGCTACCGAGGCGGAGCAGGGGGGCAGCCCGGCGGAAATCCGCCAGGGCCTCGATCTCACCGGTTATTTCTTCGCCCGCCATGTCTTCGCTCCCCAATCCCGGCCCTTGCCATCGTCCCGAACACGATTCGTTGAAGGATTTCGCTAAAGTCCTACTATATGTGGTAGTCTGGAGTTCACCCAGACGCCGTCGCTAAAGACCTAATGACCGAACCCGCAACCCCCCCCCGCATCCGCGACGAAACCCTCGCCGACGCCCTCCGCGACCGGTATCTCGCCGACGCCCTTGCGCCCACCATGTCCCGCTCGCTGCCCAATG
>JADFPK010000068.1 GCA_022562375.1 Pseudomonadota bacterium | reverse complement strand
CAACAGCGGCGACAAGGCGTCTCAAGCCCGCCAAAGGGCCGCTATCACCGCCTACGCCAAGCAGGCGGGGCTGAAGGTCATTGGCTGGTTCTATGATGAGGGCGTCAGCGGCACTACGCCCATCGGGGACCGGGAGCAGTTCGGGGCGATGCTCGACAGACTCTACGGGAACGGCTGCAAGGTCGTGTTGATCGAGTCGGTCAGTCGATTGGCTCGCGATATTGAAATTCAAGAAGCTGCGGCCCGGATGTTCCGGCAGAAGGGCTACGAGTTGATTCCGACCAACCAGCCTGACCTGTTCACCAGCGATGATCCGGACGGAACGCGGAAGCTCGTGCGAGGAATCTTGGGTGTCATAAGCGCATTCGAACGGGATGGCGTAGTCCATAAGCTCCGGGCGGGTCGGGACCGGGCGTCAGCGAAGTTGGGCCGAAGATGCGAAGGCCGTAAGCCCGTCCCCGCCGAAGTAGTGAGACAGGCGAAGCGTCTGTACCGGAAAAGTCCGAAGACGGGTGCGCGTAGAACGTATGGTGCCGTCGCCCGTGAACTCGCTGCACTAGGTCATTTTGGTCCTAGCGGTGGGCCGTATTTTCACACCAGCATCAAGCGAATGGTGGGGCGATGAGTTGGCCCTTAACTGTTGATCCCTTCTGGTCTCGTAAGTTGGCCCGCGTCATGTGCGATCCCCGCATACGGAAGCTCGGGAGCGTTTGGTGGGATGGTTTTCTAGACGAAGCTCAGAAGGTATCCGCCATTGATGATCTGCCCAAAGAGTACCGGGAGGTAATCAAACCGCTGGTCGAAGAATAGATTTAGGCGGGGCCGGAACTGCGTCAACAGGACCGACCCCTGATCACAACTCACTACCAAGGAGTGAATCATGACTGAGACGAATAATAGCGTCTGGTGGGCGGTATGAAGCTGCTCACACGAGAAATTGAGGCCCAGCTAATAAATGCCGCGCCGGATCGCCCTGCCGAGGAGACGGCGATAGTCGTTAAGTATTTCTGCCCCGATGGTGCCGCGAGTTGGTTTATATGCGATGGGCACAAGACCGAAAGTGGGGACTGGTTGCTGTTCGGATTTTGTGATTTGGGCGATCCCCAGATGGCCGCCAGCGTGTCGTATTTCCAGTATTCCTCGCCGGTCTTCTCATCCAGGCAATAGAGGAAGCCGTTCAGGTCGGAGATGTAAACGAGCCCGTCGGCGACCGCCGCCGCGTCGTCGGTCTTACCGGCGAACCACGATCCGGCGGCGGCGTTGAAGATGCTGCGCCCGACGGTGAAACCCTTGCACATAGGCTCGCCCGCCGCCACCTCGAAGGCGCGCGCCAGGACATCTTCGGCCGCCTCGAGACCGAGCATCAAGACCCCCCGGCAATGGGGATCGCGCGACGCGATAACGGCCGCGATGTTGGCCCAGGTCCGGGCGTCGTCCGACGGCGGCAGCTTCCACCAGTCGGGATAGACGCCGAGTGCGTAGAAGCGGTCGAGCGCCCTGGCGACGGTCCCGGCATCGGTGTCGCTGTCCTCGGGCGGGATGATTTCGAGAAGCAACTCATGGCGCGTCGCCCGGCAGGCCTCGAACAGGGCGGCGACGCTCCGCTCCTGGCGTTGGCGCAAACCTGGCTCGTCATCGGGGTGATAGTGGACCAGGCACTTGACGCAATGTTCCACCGGCCAGGCGCGAAGCGTCGTCGCCAGATCGGCGCCGCCGGCGAATTCCACCGGGCGCGAGGCCGGGACCTCGACCGGCCGGCCGATCCAGAAACCGCTGCCGGTGGCGGCATCCAGGGTCTCCTGGCCATAGAGGTCGTCGCACAATATGCCGCCGCACCCCTGATCCCCCGCCGCCTCATCCGCCGCCCGCCAGCACAGCCGCTTGAACCGCGCGATGTCCGCCGCCCCCTTGCCGTTGGCCTCGGCGAGATCGAGGAACTGAGTGCGGTGATCGAAGGCGAAGGCGCAGATCTCCGGCCATGGCCGCGCCCGGTTGGTCACCCAGTGGATGTGGCCGAGGCGCTTATCGTCGCGCAGACGGCGGTGCGGGCTGCCCTTGTCGAGGAAATCCCGGAGTTCCACCAGGCTCGGCATCGCCGGGGCGCAGCCGTGACGCGAGACGACGATGGCGCCGCAGGCGTTGGCGGTGCGGCAACAATCCTCGAGCGCCGCGCCCGAAAGCCAGCCATGGAGGAAGCCGGCCATGAAGGCGTCGCCGGCGCCGAGCACGTTGAAGACCTCGACCTCGAAGCCGGCGCCGGCGATGCCGTCCTCGATGGCGCCGGGAATGGCGCCGTCGAAGACGACGCAGCCCATCGGCCCGCGCTTGACCACCAGCACCGCCCCGGTGAGCCGGCGCAGGCGCCGGAGCGCCGCCATCGTGTCGGTGGCGCCGCCGGCGATGTGGATCTCCTCTTCCGAGCCGACGACGAGGTCGCAGTCGGACACGATCGATTGCAGATGTTCGCTGACCGAGGCGCTTTCGACGAAACGTTCCTCGCCGAGCCCATGGCCGGTCAAGCCCCACAGCACCGGCCGGTAATCGAGGTCGAGCGCTACCTTGGTGCCGGTGGCCCTGGCATGGGCGATGGCGGCGCGCGAGGCGCGGTTCACCCGAGGGGTGGAGAAATGGCTGCCGCTGACGAGAAGCGCCTTGGCCGAGGCGATGAAGTCGCGGTCGAAATCGCCCTCGTCGATCGCCATGTCGGCGCAGTCCTGGCGATAGAAGATCAGCGGGAAGGTGTCGCGGTCGCGAATGCCGAGGATGACGAGCGCGGTCAGGCGCTCCGGATCGGTCTTGACGTGGCTGGTATCGACGCCTTCCGCTTCCAGGGTCTCGCGGATGAAGCGGCCCATATGCTCGTCGCCGACACGGGTGATGAGCGCCGCCTTCAGCCCCAGCCTGGCGGCGCCGATGACGGTGTTGGTCGGGCTGCCGCCGACATATTTGGCGAAGCTCGCCATGTCCTCGAGACGGCCGCCGATCTGTTCGCCATAGAAATCGACGCCGGCGCGGCCGAGGCCGATGACGTCGAGGGTGCGTTCAGCCATCCCCCTCGAGCCCGGCGGGGGACCACATCCCGGCGCCCTCGCCCATGGTCCAGGCATGCTCTTCGGTGAACTCGGGCACGGTGTAGGGGTTGCCCGGCAGGTGCCGGATCACCCACGAATAATACATGCCGTAGCCCGGCGCCGCGCATTGGGCATGATCCTTGCCGTCGAGGATCTTGACGGTGTCGTACTGCCTGATCTTGTGCACCCTCTCGCCGAGCTCGGCATGGCCGTACCCTTGAGGCTCGGTGAAGCGATAGTGATAGATTTCCGGCTGGGGATGGTGGTGCGGCGGGTAGCTCGACCACCGGCCGGGCATGGTGATGACCTCGCCGAGGACCAGCCGGGCGTTGGCGTCGGAGCTGGCGCCATCGAAGATGGTGCGCACGTATCGATAGCACGCGCCCCCCACCTGCCCCTTGCCGCGGTGCTCGTTGGGCACGTCGGCGGGGTGGAAGATTCGGGCCTCGAAGCGCTCGCGGTTGGCGGCGCGGTAAACCGTGAACTCGGCATCGCCCTCGGCGGTGATGGTGACCGCCTCGCCGGCCGAGACATGGATGCATGACGCGCTCTCGTCGAACAGCGAGTGGCGCTCGAACGCCGCCTCCCGGCCGGTCGCCGTCACCGTCGCCTTGCCCGCCATCAACAGCCAGGCGGTTTCATGTTCGGACGTTTCCTCAAGGGTTTCCCCGGCGGCGAGTTTGAGCACCGCAAGGGCGATGCCGGTGGCGTCCTCGCTTTCGTCGAGGCGGGTGATCTCGGTCAGTCCCGGACCGAAGCCGTCCCGGTGTGCGGTCAGATGCAGGGTCACGGGTCTGGTCCTCCCCTCGGCGTGGCGCCGGCCTCGGCGGTGCCGCGATCTAACGATACATAAATGAATGTAGACGGAAAACTATGGAGCTAGAATAGAGATTCGCTTTTGCCCGGACAAGCGCCGGGCGTACGGCCATTTCCCCGCTTAGGCGGCCACGCCCGGTCAACGACCACAATGGTGCGGAGGGAGGACAAGGATGATCGGTATCTGCCAGTTCGGCGCCGGGCGCATCGGCCAGATCCACGCCGCCAATGTCGCCGCCCACGCTGAGGCCGAGTTGCGCACCATCGTCGACGTGAGTGCCGACGCCGCCAACGCCATCGCCAAGCGTTACGGCGCCAAGATCGCCGATGCCGGCCAAGCCCTCGATGATGAAGCCATCGACGCGGTGATCGTCGCCAGCTCCACCGACACCCACGCCGACATCGTCAAGGCCGCCGCCAGGGCCGGCAAGGCGATCTTCTGCGAAAAACCCATCGACCTTGAGCTTGCGCGGGTGGACGACTGCCTGGCGGAAGTCGAGGCCGGGGGCGTGATGATGCAAATCGGCTTCAACCGGCGGTTCGATCCCTCCTTCGCCGCCCTCCACGCCGAGCTTCGGGACGGGCGCATCGGCGCCGTCGAGCTGGTCGCGATCACCAGCCGCGACCCGGCGCCGCCGCCGATCGACTATATCAGGGTCTCGGGCGGGCTGTTCCGCGACATGATGATCCATGATTTCGACATGGCCAGGTGGCTGATGAATGAGGACCCGGTCGAGGTGTTCGCCAAAGCCAGTTGCCTGGTGGACGACGCCATCGGCCGGGCGGGCGATGTCGATACGGCGGCGGTGGTGCTCAGTTTCGCCTCCGGCGCGCTTTGTCAGATATCCAACAGCCGGCGCGCGGTCTACGGTTACGACCAGCGCATCGAGGTGTTCGGCGCCAAGGGCATGTTGCGGGCCGGAAACCGCACCCCGACATCGGTCGAACTCTCCACCGAAGACGGTATCGTCGCCGACAAGCCGCTGACCTTCTTCCTCGAGCGCTATGCCGAGTCCTACAGGGCCGAGCTCGACCACTTCATCGCCTGCGTCAAGGGCTCCGCGCCGCCGCTTGTTGGCCCGGCGGACGGCCGCATGGCGCTGGTCCTCGCCGAGGCCGCGCGGACGTCGCTGGCAAAGGGCGCGCCGGTCGCGGTCCGTCCCTGATGGCGCCGGGGCTCCACCCAATCCCGCGCAGGAATTAAGGTGAGGAATTAAGGTGACAGCTTACTTAATTCCTCGTCTCGGAAATTTGGGGCTATGGGAATTAAGGTGACAGCTTACTTAATTCCCCGTCTCGGTAATTTGGGGCTATGGAATTAAGTATGGTGTCACCTTAATTATGGTCACCTTAATTATGGCAGGCCGGCGGCATATGCGGCCATCGGTTGGACGGCGAAACACGCAAATAAATTACGATTATCCGATATAATACGTAAGTTTCTTGTTGACAACAGGATAAAAACGTAATAATATTACCATAAATTGGAACTAAGTTCTGTGGTTTCGCGGCCGGCCCCGGCGGGTTCGCGCTTATTCCGGGAAGCCGGTCTGCTTACCAAATCCCGGCCATGCCATCGGAGCTTGTCTTTCACGCCGCCTGCATCCAGCGGACGGCGCCTAGGGTCGCGTTTGGGCGCGAGAGGCCGACCAAGCCTACTCCGGCGCCCGGGTAAAAAGATTAGAGGGAGGGAGAAATGACGCAGGAATCAGTGGCACCTATCGAGGAAGGGAAGCCCGCGCCATCGGAGGGCGTCGAGATCCGTGGCCCCATGAAGCCGCGATATGACGAGATCCTGACACCCGATGCCCTTGATTTCGTCGCCATGCTCGAACGCCGGTTCGGGCCCGAGAGGCGGCGATTGCTGCACTGGCGCGAGGTCATCCAGGCGCGCATCGATGCCGGCGAAATGCCCGACTTCCCGGCCGAGACGGCCGAGATTCGCGCCGCCGACTGGACCGTGGCCGAGCTTCCCGACGACCTTCTCGACCGCCGCGTCGAGATCACCGGACCGGCCAGCCGCAAGATGATCATCAACGCGCTGAACTCCGGCGCCAACGTGTTCATGGCCGACTTCGAGGACGCCAACTCGCCGACCTGGGACAACATGATCGAAGGTCAGATCAACCTCGCCGACGCCGTCGCCGGAACGATCGAATACACCGATCCCAAGACCGGCAAGGAATACCGGCTGGGGGACAAGCTGGCGACGCTCCTGGTCCGCCCCCGCGGCTGGCATTTGCCGGAGAAGCATGTCCTCATCGACGGCGAGCCGGTCTCGGCCGCACTGTTCGATTTCGCCCTGTTCTTCTTCCACAATGCCAAGGCGCTTCTCGCCAAGGGCAGCGGGCCCTATTTCTACCTGCCCAAGATCGAGAATTATCTCGAGGCGCGTCTGTGGAACGATGTGTTCACCGCCGCCGAGGAAGCGCTCGGCATCAAGACGGGAGCGATCAAGGCGACGGTGCTGATCGAAACCATACTCGCCGCCTTCGAGATGGACGAGATTCTCTACGAGTTGCGCGAGCACTCGGCCGGACTCAACTGCGGGCGCTGGGACTACATTTACAGCTTCATCAAGAAGTTCCGGAACCATCCGGATTTCGTCCTTCCCGACCGCGCCGAGCTGACGATGACCCGGCATTTCCTGCGCACCTATTCGCTGCTCCTGATCAAGATCTGCCACCGCCGCAATGTCCACGCCATGGGCGGCATGGCGGCGCAGATACCGATCAAGGGCGACGACGCGGCGAATCGGGACGCGCTGGCCAAGGTCAGGGCGGACAAGGAACGCGAGGTGGGTGACGGCAACGACGGCACCTGGGTCGCCCATCCGGGTCTCATCGCCACGGCGAAGGAAGTGTTCGACGCCCATATGCCCGGCCCCAACCAGATCGGGCGCAAGCGCAACGACGTCGAGGTCAGCGCCGCCGACCTGTTGCAGGTGCCAAAAGGCGATATCACCGAGGCGGGCCTGCGCCAGAACCTCAATGTCGGCATCTGTTACCTCGCCGCGTGGCTCGGCGGCAACGGCTGCGTGCCGCTCCACAACCTGATGGAGGACGCGGCGACGGCCGAGATATCCCGCGCCCAGCTGTGGCAGTGGATGCGCCACGGCGCGCACCTTAAGGACGGCCGGTTGATCGACATGGCGTTGTTCAAGGCCACCATGGGCGAGGAGCTCAAAAAAATACGCCTCGCCGTCGGCGACGACGGTTTCGCCACCGCCCACTTCGAGGACGCGGCGGAACTGTTCGAATGGATGAGCGCCGCCGAGACCTTTCCCGAATTCCTCACCCTGCCGGCCTACGAGAGGATCCTTTCGGCCCCCTGAGGGTCTCTTGAGCGGTCCGGCGCGAGGACGCCGCCATCTCCGGCCGATGGCCCGGAACGAAGGCGGGCGGCCTATTTCGGCGCCAAGTTGTTGATCCTGGATGAGCCGACCTCGGCGCCCGGCGTCGATCAAGCCTCGATCGTTCGGCGCAACCTCGGCGCCTTCGCCAAGGGCGGGATCGGCCGCCAGGAGGTCCCGGGCCTTGGCCGGCGGCAAGGAACTCGATCAATCGACAGTGGAACCGGAGGCGTTCGCCGGCCCGGACCGAGCCGGCGCCGCGGCTTGGGAAGGGCCTTGCCGGCGCGCCGGCCTGACGATGGACGACGATGGCGGCAACGATCCTCCTCGGCGTGAAACCCGCGCTTGCTTTCATTCGCCGCGCCAGATAGTGCTGTTAAGGGATCGGCGCCGGCAATCACGGAGAGGGGGCGAAGGTGAAACGTCTGATGGTGCGAATCGTCACCGCCGGCCTGTTCCTTGCCTGCTGGGGGGCCGCTTTCGAGGCCTCCTCGGGCAGTCCGAGATATTACGACCTCAACATCCTGATGCGACAGCCCCATCCCTTTGCCGACCCCGAGGCGCCGCCCGCCTGGCCGTCGCTGCTTGGACCGGCCCCGGTCGCTCGGCCGGCCCCCGGCGCCGCGCCTCGGGTCCGCCGGCGCGCCGTTGCCCGGTCATTCCCGGGCTCCCCTGGCGACGAATCCTGGTTCGCCCTATCGGAAGTTCGCGGCGGCATCCTGGCCCACGACCGGGGACCTTTCACCAACAACGAAGAGGGCGGGGCCGACATCAACCTCGAGCTGCTGTTCCGTTCGCCGGACTTCCTCGGCTCCATCGGATCGCCGCGTCCCCACCTCGGCTTCTCCGTCAACACCGGCGGCGACACCAACCAGCTCTACGCCGGCCTGACCTGGGAATGGGAGTTCTGGCGCAGCCTGTTCGCCGGCTTCAGTTCGGGCGGCGCGGTCCATGACGGCGAAACCGAGACCAGCAGAACGGACCGGAAGGAACTCGGCTGCCGCGTGCTGTTCCGTGGGTCGCTCGAGATCGGCTACAAATTGACCCGACGCCACGGCGTCTCGCTGTTCTACGACCAAATTTCGAACCTCGATATCTGCGACAACAACGAAGGGCTCGAGACCGCCGGGGTGCGTTACGGTTACCGGTTCTAAGTGCGTGTACTCCTAAAGGTCGGCTTGGTCGGGTTTCGGTCAGCCCCGGCAATGCCCGTTAGGTGCCGAGAGGGGACACTCATAGTCTGGTAGTCTGGCCTGTCAGAGCCTGTTTTCTCTAACGAGCTTAACGGCGCGGCCACATAACAAATGATCGTGACGCGCACGGCTTAGGAAACTGTTCCTCCTTCCTGCTTCCATCTTCCGCAAGTCACAGAGAATCTGAGCACGATCCAAAGGTTCAGACGAAGAAGCGTAACTCGATTCTATTCGCTCCAAGTCGGAGATCGATCCACATCGGCCAATCAGTTGCCGAGATACTGACCGTAAATAACCCGGCTTC
>JADFPK010000278.1 GCA_022562375.1 Pseudomonadota bacterium | reverse complement strand
TGGGATCGCCCGCCCGGCGGCCTCGTCCCGCGGACTATGCCGGCAAATCCTTAATACCATGTATATTCGGCGCCGAGTAGGCGTCGGGCCCCAAGGCCGGAATCGTCCCGGCCCTAGTCCCAAAAGCGGCTGTTCATGCTGAGACGACGCTTGAGACCTGGCGGCAGATGACGCTCGACGTGGCCGAGGCGGTAGGCGAGGTACTTCGACACCGTGCGCACCAGGGCCAAGGGTATGAGCGCCGGCCCCTTCCGCAACAAATACGCGAGCTCCGAAATGACGAAACGCCGGCCCTCGCCTTCCGGTCTGCCGAACCGCTCGACCCATCCCTCCGCCGTGGCGTGCAAGACGCCGATGTCGAAGTAACGCCGGAACTCCTGCGTCAAGGTGTAGTCGTGGGAGTGATAGACGCGGGCATCGGCGACATAGTGCAAGGTCCACCCCGCCGCCAGGATGGCGGCGGCGGTGACGCTATCCTCGGCGATGATCAGCCGGGAAGGGAAGCCGCCGGCTTCCGTCAGGGCGGCGCGACGATAGGCGGCAAAGGAGTTGGAGCAAAAGACCGTCTTGACGCCATAACGAGGGGCATCGGAAAGGGATCGGACGTAACTTTCGCCAGGGTAGTTGAACAGCCGGGCATGGGCGGCGATCGGCCTGGCCCCGGGGGCGGGCAATTGCCGGCCGAAGGCGACGCCTACACGGACGTCTTCGAAGGCACGGACGAGGTTGGCGAAGGCCTCGGGATGCGCCGGCACGGCATCCTGGGTGAGGAAGATCACGAATTCGGCTTCGGCCAGCATATCCACCGCCAACTGCCGGGTGCCGCCATGGTCGAACTCGCTTGGCGGTATGGGGTGGATTTGGGCGCCGGCGTCGCCGAACCGGGCGACGGTGTCATCGCTGGAGCCGGAATCGATGACCAGAAAACGCGAGGGCCTCAATGTCTGCGTCTTCAGCGCCGCGACCATCCGATCGATATGGCGCCCGGCGTCTAGTGTCGGGATGACCAGCGCAAGGTTCTCAATGCTTGGATCAGGCATCTGGCGATGGGGTTCGGAAGGGCACGTCGGTCAAGGGTGACAGGTCGCACGAAACTGGGGTAGCCTCACCGGCAGCGGGCAGACATGTGATCCTGCTATGGTGAAGCAGCACAGACAGTCTATGCCAATACAAAGGTTCGCGCCACGCTCATCCCTGCGCGAGGGGTATCAGAATCCAAATGCCAAGTAGCCGAGGTCAGCCGTTGGAGATCGAACGCCTCTCGATTCCGGATGTACTCGTCATCAAGCCTGAGAGACACCGCGACGCGCGGGGCTTCTTCTCGGAGACGTACAAACGGAGCGATTTGGCGGCGGCGGGTATCGAGCTCGATTTCGTCCAGGACAACCACGCCTCCTCGCCGCAGAGGGGCACGATCCGTGGACTTCACTTCCAGATCGCGCCCTTCGAGCAGACCAAGCTGGTGCGCGTGACTCGCGGGGCGATCTTCGATGTGGCGCTCGATATCCGCAAGGGGTCGCCGAGTTACGGGCAACATGTGTCGACCCTCATCAGCGCCGAAAATTGGCGCCAGATCCTGGTGCCGGCCGGGTTCGCCCACGGTTACTGTAGCGTCGATCGGGACACCGAGGTGATCTACAAGGTCACCGGCTATTACTCACCCGAACACGAGCGCGGCGTGCTGTGGAATGACCCGGCGCTGGGCATCGACTGGCCCGTCGCGGAGGCCGAGGCGATTGTTTCCGGCAAAGACGGCGAGAACCCGGTGCTTGGCGACCTTCCCGACTATTTCGATTACAAACCAATGGTTAACGGTTGATGCTTATGCTCGGCGCCGGCCCGCGGGTCCGGCGCTGAAAGGCGGATCGGGGCGGCATTGAGAGGGGCATGGTCTTGAAGGTACTGGTCACCGGCGGCTCGGGCTTCATCGGCTCGGCCCTCATCCGCTTCCTCATCGGCGAGACCGACGCCGAGATCGTCAATGTCGACAAGCTCACCTACGCGGCGACGCCCGGCGCGCTGGCGGACGTCGAGACCGATCGGCGCTACGCCTTCGCCAAAGTCGATATCCGTGACGGCGCCGCGCTGAAGCGCCTCTTCGCCGAGCACCGGCCCGGGGCGGTGATGCATCTGGCCGCCGAATCCCACGTCGACCGGTCGATCGACAGCCCGGCCGCCTTCATCGAGACCAACGTCATCGGCACCT
>JADFPK010000067.1 GCA_022562375.1 Pseudomonadota bacterium | reverse complement strand
GTCATGCCGTCGAGATACGATTCCTTCGGCAACGTCATGGTCGAGGCCTGGGCGCAGAACCGGCCGGTCATCGCCGCCGCCGCCGCCGGACCCCGGGGGCGGATCGAGGACGGCAAGAACGGGCTGATGGTGCCGATCGACGATGCCGGCGCGCTCGCCGACGCCATCCGGCGGCTGATCGGAGACAGCGCGCTTGGGGCGCGTATCGCCGCCGCCGGGCGGGCGATCTACCAGGGCGAATACGCCAAGGAGGCCGTGGTTGCCCGCTATCTCGAATTCTTTGCTAAAGTGGTCCGGAAATGAGGGCACATCCGGGACATCCGCCGGGATATTACGAAGGAACGACATGACGACCGACGATAAATTCAACGCTTTGGTTCTCGATGAAGTCGATGGCAAGGTCGTTTGCACGATGAAGGAATTGCGGACCGACGATCTGCCCGACGGCGATGTCACCGTGCGTGTCGCTTACTCGGACCTCAATTACAAGGACGGCATGATCCTCGGTGGTCTCGGCCGCATGGTCAGGAATTACCCCCACATACCCGGCATCGATCTCGCCGGCACGGTGGAGACCTCCTCGCACGCCGATTTTGCGCCCGGCGACGAGGTGCTGGTGACGGGCCATTATTTCGGCGAGCGCCACTGGGGCGGCTACACCCAGAAGGCGCGACTCAAGGGGGAATGGCTGGTCAAGCTGCCCGAAGGATTGTCGTTGAAAAGGGCCATGGCGCTCGGCACGGCGGGCCATACCGCCATGCTGGCGCTGATGGCGCTGGAGCGCGAAGGGCTCAAGCCCGGTGCCGGGGAGGTGCTGGTGACGGGCGCCGGCGGCGGCCTCGGCGGCGTCGCCGTCGCGCTTCTTGCCAATCTCGGCTACGACGTCGCCGCCTCCACGGGCCGCGCCGAGCTCCACGACAGGCTGACGGCGCTTGGCGCCAAGACCATCATTGCCCGCGATGAACTCTCAAGCGGGCCGGAAAGGCCGCTGATGGCGGAGCGCTGGGCCGGCGCCATCGACTCGGTCGGCGGGCAGACGCTGGCCTCGATCGTCTCGGCGCTCAAATTCCACTCGGCCGTCGGCGCCTGCGGGCTTACCGGCGGCAATGAGTTTACCGCCTCCGTGCTGCCGTTCCTGCTGCGCGGCGTCCGGCTGATCGGGATCGATTCGAGCGTCGTCGCGCCCGCCGACCGGCGCCTCGCCTGGCAACGCCTAGCCCGTGAGTTGCCGATGGAGAAGCTCGATACCCTTAGCACCGTGATCGGGCTCGCCGACGTGATCGACGCCGGGACTTCCATCCTCAAGGGCGCCACCGCCGGGCGTTTCGTCGTCGATGTCAACGCCTGAGCCGCCGGATGGGTCGAACATGAAGTGGATCGTCGTCCTCGCGGGTGCCTCGTTGGTCGTCGCGGCGTGCGCCCGGCCGTGGCCCGAAGGGACGCCGGTGGCCTATGAGCCGATGGCGGCGCACTGCTATATTACATTGGCGGAGGTGGAATGTTTCGCCGCGCCCCAGCCGGGACAGGAATACCGCCTGATGGGCTCCCGTGTCACCTCGCCGCGCTGATGGCGCGCTCCGGCTGCCGCTAACCGGTCAACGATGATGCTGAAACGAATCGCCCTTGCCGCCGTCTTGGCCCTCGGCCCGTTGCTCTTCACCGGCGCCGGTCTCGCCGACACCGCCCCGCCGAAGACCTATGGCGACGCCATGCGCTGGTACAAGCAGGCGGCCAGGGCGGGCAATCCCCGGGCGCAATATTATCTCGGGCTGATGTACGAACGCGGCATCAACGTCAAGGAGGATGCCGCCACCGCCGCCTCATGGTTCGCCAAGGCGGCGGCCCAGGGCCACGCCGAGGCGCAGTTCAAGCTTGCCCTCATCTATGAGAAGGGTGCCGGCGTGGCGAGAAGCGCGGCGCAAGCGGCGGCTTGGTACCGCAAGGCGGCGAAGGCCGGGCTTGGCGCCGCCCAGTACAATCTCGGCCTCCTCTATGACCGCGGCGAGGGCGTTACCCGCGATCCCGCCCGCGCCCGGTCGCTCTATCTCAAGGCGGCGGCCGCCGGCGTGGCCGAGGCCCAGCACAATCTCGGCGTCCTCTACGCCAATGGCGAAGGCGTCGGGCGCGACGACGTGCTGGCCTACATGTGGCTCGATCTCGCCGCCGGCAACGGTCTCAAGCAGGCCAAGACGTTCCGCGATACGCTATCGAGGCGCATGAAGCCCGCCGATATCGCCGAGGCCAAAAAGCGCGTCCGGGCGCGCCGGCCCAAGGGCAAGTGATCGGACAGGCTTCTAGCGAACGGGCGCCGTGAGGAGATGGGCCGGGCAGGCGCGGCAATCGGAGGAGCCGAAGCCGGGCACCGGGACGGTGACGCCGGCAAGGGCGAGGAGGGATCGCACGACTTCGCATTCCGCCATCCCCGGCAGGGCAAGGGCGGCCCTAAGCGTCCCGGCTTCGGTCAGATGGTCGATGTGCCAGTGCCGCCGTTTGCCCACTCGCGCGTGGCGGAGGATACGGGCGCGGATGCCGCCGGGCCCAAGGGCGCTGCCGGCATAGAGATAAACCCCGGGCCCGAGGCGCGCGAAATTCAGCGCCGGTTGAGGGAGCGCCAAGGGCCGGGAGAGCGCCACCAACAGCAGATAGGCGCCGGGCGCCGGGGTCAGGGTTTCGAAGCAAGTTATCGGCCGGGCGTCGTCGAAACACCCGGCCAGCCAGGCGAGGCCGCCGCGACGATCGCGGCTGGCTGCGATTTGCGCCGATTGCCGCCGCCCCATAGGTTTGTTCAGCCCTCCCGTTAATTGGGGACAGTATATATTTTTGGGTGGCCGGGAACCAATCTCCAAAATCCGAAAAATATATACTGTCCCCAATTAACCAGAACGCCTCGGCGTCCAGGGAACAAGCGGCGCGCCGCCATGCGGCGTTTGGTCCTTTCCCAACCCCCCGCCCATCCGCTATATCATTGGCGCGGCTTCGGCCGCCAAGAGGTATCGGGAGGAAAGCGTTGAGCGGGAAGGAAGACAAACCCGGCCCCGGGCCGGTGATCGGCGAGCTCGCCAGCTATATCGCCGCCGCCAAGGACAGGCCGCTGCCGGCGGAGGTGGCTGCGAAGACCGGGCTCCATCTTCTCGATACATTGGCGGCCATCGTCTCGGGCTCGGCACTGAGGCCGGGCGAGATCGCCGCCGAATATGTCCGCGGCCTCGGCGGCGCGCAAGAATCGGTGGTCATCGGCAGCGATATCGTGACGACGGCGGGCAACGCGGCGCTGGCCAACGCCATGGCGGCCCACGCCGATGAGACCGACGATTCCCACTTTTCCTCGCGCAGTCATCTCGGCTGCGCCGTCGTGCCGGCGGCGCTGGCGATGGCGGAACGACAAGGGCGAAGCGGCGAGGCGTTGCTCAACGCCGTCGCCCTTGGCTACGACATCGGCGCCCGGGCGACCCTTTCGCTCGGCGCCGATCAACTTTACGAGGCCGGCCACAGCACCCACAGCTTCGCGCCCTTGTTCGGCGCCGCCGCGGCGAGCGGCGCGCTGGCCGGGCTCGGCGCCGATCAGGTTCGCTGGATGCTGTCCTATACCGCCCAGCAGGCGTCGGGGGTGAATTGCTGGGCGCGCGACGAGGGCCATGTCGAGAAGGCCTTCGATTTCGCCGGCATGCCGGCGCGAAACGGCGTCGCGGCGGCGACCATGGTGGCCGCCGGCTTCACCGGGGTCGACGACGTCTTCACCGGCCCGCGCAATTTCTTCTTCGCCTTTTCGCCGGAGCCAAGGCCCGAGCTTCTGATCGACGGGCTCGGCTCGCGCTTCGAGATCATGGCCACCAACATCAAGAAATGGTCGGTCGGCTCGCCCATCCAGGCGGCGCTCGACTCGGTGCAGGCGCTGATCGAGGAGCACGGCCTCGAGGCGGCCGATATCCAACGGATCAGGGTCAAGATGTCGGAGAAGGAATCGCACGTCATCGATAACCGCGCCATGCCGGACATCAATTTGCAGCATCTGCTGTCGCTGCTGGTGCTCGACGGCGGCCTCACCTTCCTGAGCTCCCATGATTACGGGCGCATGGAGGACGCGGAAGTGCTCGCCTTCCGTCAACGGATAGAACTGGTCGCCGATGCGGATCTGCCCCGGCGCCAGCCGGTGGTCGAGATCGACACCACCGGCGGGCAAAGTTTCAGCCATCGCACGATGGCGGTGCGCGGCACGCCGGAGAACCCGATGACGCCGCACGAAGTCGAGGCCAAGGCCGACGATCTGATGGCGCCGGTGCTGGGCGCGGCGCGGTCTGCGGAGTTGATCGCGATGATCCGCGACATCGGCGCGCTTGGCGATGCCCGCGAGTTGCGCCCGCTGCTGACCGCTTAAGCGCCGGGACAAGGCGGGCGAATTCACTTAGTCATCGCGAAATTTCAAGGACATCAGGAGAGAGACTTCATGGCCGATGCATCATCCCCCCCGCTCGCGGGAAAGGTCGCGCTGATCACCGGATCGGTGCGCCGCAACGGCCGCGCCATGGCGCTGGCGCTGTCCGGCGATGGCGCCGCCATCGTCGTCCACGCCAAGAGCTCGGCCGATGAGGCCGATGGGGTGGCCAGGGAAATCGAGGACAGCGGCGGCCGGGCGATGGTGCATCTGGCGGACGTCGCCGACGAGGGGGCCGTACAAGGCATGATCGACGCCATCATCGCCAACTTCGGCCGGCTCGACATCCTCATCAACAACGCCGCCAACCGCAACCAGGTCCCCTTGGCCGAATTGACGTTGGAGAACTGGAACGAGGTCATGGCCGTCATCCTCGGCGGCGCCTTCCTGTGCTCGCGCGCGGCCATTCCCCACATGATCGCCGGCGGCGGCGGCACCATCATCAACATCGGCGGGCTCACCGCCCACACCGGGGCGCACGACCGCGCCCACGTGATCACCGCCAAGGCCGGCCTCGTCGGTCTCACCAAGGCCCTGGCCGTCGAGTTCGGCGCCAAGGGCATCACCGTCAATTGCGTGGTGCCCGGTCAGATCGGCGGTGAGCGAAGCGCGACCTCGGGCGATTCGGCGCCCAAGCCCGGCGGCGAGGCCAATGTGGTCGGGCGCCAGGGCACCTTCGAGGAAGTGGCGGCGATGGTGCGGACCCTGTGCCTGCCGACGGGGCGCTACATCACCGGCCAGACCATCCACGTCAGCGGCGGCAGGTTCATGCCCTGATCCCTGTCGGGGGCCGGTTAAATGGCGCCTGTTAAATGGGGACAGTATATAGTTTTCGGGGGTCGGGAACCGATCTCCAATATCCGAAAACTATATACTGTCCCCATTTAACGCGGCATGGGGTATCCGGGGCTTAAGCGATCGAGTCGGGGCCGAGGAGGGCCAGGCGGAAGCGGTCCTTGAGGTAGGCGCCGTCGCTCGGCGGCAGGGTTTTCGGGTAATTCTCGGCCTTGACCTTGATGGCGTGAAGGGCGGGGCCGTCGCCGGTCAGGATCGCCGGCAGGACTCGCTCCAGCGCCGCCTGGTCCCATATGGTCTCGGCGACGGGGAAGCCGGCGCCGGCGGCCATGGCGCCGAGATCGGCGCCGAATGAGGTCAGCGACGGCTGCATCCCGGTCTCGCCGTAATGCTCGTTGTCGAGCACGACGATGGAGAGGTTCTTCGGCCCCTGGGCGCCGATGGTCGCCAGCGCGCCCGCCGTCATCATCAGCTCGGCGTCGCCGGTGACCACCAGCACCCGGCGTCGGGGTTGGGCGAGCGCCAGGCCGAGGCCGATGCTCGACGCCGATCCCATGGCGCCCCTGAGATAGAAGTTCAGGTCCCGGTCCATCGTCGTGGCGCAATCCCAGGTCGGCGATCCCAGCCCGGTGATGACCAATAGATCGCCGGCATCGGCCAGCAGCCTGGCCACCACCTCGCGCCTGTCGAGTGTCAGGGTCTTGCCGCCGGCCATGCCGTTTATCCGAAACTCTTGGCGCCGATGAGCCGCTGGGACAGCACCACGGCGACCGGGTTCATCGCCGCAAACGCGATCTGCACCGCCGCCTCCATGGTCGGGCGTACGTCCTCGGCCTCGCGCACCCAGTAATTGATGAGCCCCATGGCTTCCAACAGCTTGCCCGTCGCCTGTCCCATCGGCACCTGCCAGGGGTTGCCCTCGCCGAACTCGCCGCGCATGGCGACGACGGCGAGGAACGGGAAGCGGCAGTTCTTCAACAGCGAGAAGGCGTTGATGCAGTTGCCGACGCCGCTGCTCTGCATCAGCAGCGCCGCGCGTTCGCCGCCGAGCCAGGCGCCGGCGGCGATGCCGATGCCCTCGAGCTCGGTCGCCATCGGGATGGAGCGGATCTCGTTATCATTGGTGCACATCTCGATCAGGCGCGCATGCCCGGCATCGGGGACGTAGCTCACCTGGCGGATGTCCGCCTCCTTGAGCACGTCGTAGATATCCTTCGGCCAGTCGGTCATCGCGCCAAATTCCGCATCGACGGGCCGCGGCGCATCGGCGCCCGGCCCGCCCGGGGGGTTCCTGTATCCTCCACCCTAACCAACCACACCGGGGCGGTTTTGTAAATGTGGGGCGGGGAGGCGAGGAGCGGACGCGGCGGCTTCGGATCGAGGCGGGGGAGAATCCCCGGCGCCACGAGCCGGTCGCGTCCGAGGGCTGGCCCCCGAGCGTCGACGGCGACGAGGAGATCCACCGATTTCCGTACCCGCCACCGCCCGACCCGAAAACCAGTGTTTGCCATATGCATGGCGTCGGCAAAAGCAGCTATTTCCTTAACGGAGAGACCAAGGCCATTACTGCTAAAGTTGATCGTCGCGTATCGTATCACCGACTCTACGGGCGCTTGGCGCCCCAAACCTGAGGGAGGCCAACATCACCATGGGCGTATTGCTGCTTCGGCCGGAAGAAATTCAGGATCTCGTGACCATGAAACAAGCTATCGACGCGGTGGAGATGGGCTATCGGGGCGGCTGCGAGTTCCCGGTCATCAATGCCCCGCGCCGGCGTGTGCATTCGCCAGATGGCGTGCGCATCAGCAATTTTCCGGGCGGCGTGCACGAGATGGGAGTGATCGGCTCGGCCACACGGGCGGAACTCGTCGAGCAGCACGATACCAACCAGTCCTATGCCTATCGCGAGCACCCGGTCCATGTGCTTCATGACTCGAAGACCGGGCGACTGTTTTCGATCCTGATCGGCGAGCCGGTGGAAAAGACGCTAGGATACACCAGCGTGGTAGCGCTGCGCACGGCGGCGACTTCGGGCGTGGCCTTCCGCTACCTGGTGCGGAAGAATGCCGAGACCGCGGGCCTGTTCGGCGCCGGCGGCCAGGCTGCCAACCAGCTCCTGGCCCTTTTGGTGGAGCGGCCCGCAATCCGCACCGTCAAGGTCTATGGCCGCACGCCCGCCAACCGCGAGGCCTTCGCCGCTAAATACTCGGAAATGTTCGGCGTGGAGATCAGGCCTGTGACCTCGCCCGAGGAGGTGATCCGTGACGTCGATGCCGTGCTTTGCGCCACCAACACCAATGTGGAGCTGTTCAACGGCGACTTGCTGGAGCCGGGTCAACACGTTACCGGCATCATCGGCGGCAACGTCCAGCTGGTGCAGGGTGGGTTCCTGAAAAAAGCACGTCGCGAGATCGATGACAGGACGGTGGAGCGCGCCGACGTCATCGTCTGCAATCTGCGCGAAAACATCATTTCTGAACAGCAAGGCGACCTTTTCATGCCGCTGGAGGCGGGGCTGATCAAGATCGAGGATGTCTATGAATTGGGCGAGCTTTCCTTAGGCGTTTGCAAGGGGCGGACGGCCGACGACCAGATCACCTATCACAAGAATAACGCCGGCACCGCGGCCTCGGAGCTCGCGGTTGCCATGCTGGTCTATGAAAACGCCAAGAAGGCGGGGCGCGGGACCATGCTCGACATCATCGATCCAAGCGAACTGCAGCGGCAATTCGCTGACATGATGCGAGAACACTCGTCCTCGGACGTCGCGGCGAGGTATCTAGAGCTATTTACTGACGTTGACGTTCGACCGTTGCTGCCGCGAGTGAGCGCACCAACGCTCGTGCTCCATCCGCGTGGCGAGTTTCGTTTGGCCGCTAGTGCCAGCAGAGCCGTTGCCGCACAGATCCTCAACGCGCGGCTCGCGACTCCGGATGGCCTCCCAATTTACCCTAACTTAGCGAAGGTGGCCGGGCAGTTTCTGGACGAAGACCGCAGTGAGATTGATGACAAGCAGGTCACCCTCCCCTCCGGCATGACCGCCATCCTCTTCCTCGACATCGCCGACTCTACCGCCCTTACGACGAAGCTAGGCGACGCCGCCTATCGCGAGAAGGAGCGCGAGCTCGACGCGTCGCTGCGGGCGGCGATCACCGACGCGGGCGGCACGCCAGTCGAGGGCAAGGTGCTGGGCGATGGCGTGATGGCCGTGTTCACGTCGGCGCGGCAGGCGATCGACGCCGCGCAGCGCTGCCGCGACCTCGGGAACGAGGCTGGCCTGCCGCTCCACCTCGGCATCCACGCCGGCGACGTCGTCCGTGAAGGGAACAACGTCCACGGCGGCGCGGTGCAGGTAGCTGCGCGGGTGCAGAGCGCGGCGGCGCCGGGAGAGATCCTCGTATCGGACACGCTGCGCGGCCTCGCCCGTACCTCGTCCGGCGTCGCGTTCGAAGACCGAGGCGAGCACGAGCTGAAGGGCATCGCGGAGCCACAGCGGCTGTTTGCGGTGCTAGCCGAAGGGTCGCCGTAGGAGACAGCAGGACTGAGAGGGGGAGAACGATTGCAAACGACGGGGTGTAGGAACAAGACGGGTGGTGTAGAATTGGGCTGCCATGGAGCCGCAGGTTCAGTATGTCCAGACCGAAGACGGCGTCAACATCGCCTACTGG
>JADFPK010000277.1 GCA_022562375.1 Pseudomonadota bacterium | reverse complement strand
GCGCCTTGACCGCCTTCATGTCGACCGTTACCGGGCCGCCGATGACGACGCCGAAATCCCCGCCCCGGCGGGCCATGTAGGCGGCCCGGGCGCTGGCCACCAGGGTCTTGGTCGGGATGCAGCCGACATTGACGCAGGTGCCGCCGAAGAGCTTGCGCTCGAGGATGGCGGTCTTCATCCCCTCATTGGTGAACCGCGCCGCCAGCGACGGGCCGGACTGGCCGGTGCCGATGATGATGGCGTCGAATCTCTCGGCCATGGACCGTTCCTCCCAACTTCATGCCTATATTGGCAATACATTTTATTAATTCCTATTATCACGAAGGGACATGGGAGTCCCGCCCCTCCCCGGCACGGGCTTCGGCCAAAGCGGACGGCCTGTCCCGATGGGTGGGGTTCGTCGACCGTCTCCATCGGCACGCGGCGCCAGGCCGAAACGAGCCCTGCTCCGGACGCCATCTGGTAAGCTCCGGTCAAACAGCGGGCATGAGGGGGGGAATCCGATGGCGACCGGCGACGAAATCGACACTTCGGCGGCCGAGGCCTACGAGGCCTTCATCGTCTCGGCGATCTTCAGGCCGTGGGCGGAATTTATCGTCGATCTGGCGGCGCCAAAGCCGGGAGACCACGTCCTCGATGTCGCCTGTGGCACCGGCATCGGCGCCCGCATCGCCGCCGAACGCCTGACGCCCGATGGCGAGGTCACCGGCATCGACATCGACCCCGGCATGATCGAGGTGGCGCGCGATCTGGCCGCCGCATCGCGCCTCGCCTGTGACTGGCAGGTGGCGAGCGCGCTGGCGATGCCGTTCGCCGACGATCGCTTCGATCTCTGCCTCTGCTTGCAGGGGCTTCAGTTCTTTGCCGACCGGGGCGCGGGATTCGCCGAGTGCCGCCGGGTATTGCGCCCTTCCGGCAGGTTGTTCGCCAGCCTCTGGCTGCCGATCGAAGACAACAAGGGTCACCTCGCCCTGGCCCGGGCGCTCGATAACCAGAACGTCGATTCGGCCGCGGTCAGGCGCCCCTTCTCCTTCGCCGACGCCGGCGCGATCAGGGAAACCGCCAAGGAGGCCGGCTTTCGGACCGTCGAGGTCCGGACCGGAGAAAGGGTGGTGAAATTCAACTCCATCGAAGGGTTCATCGACGGCATCGCCGCCGGCGCGCCGTCGGCGCGCCATGCCCTGGTCCAGATCCCGGACGACCGCAGGGGTGATTTCGTCGAGGATGTGAAGGAAAGTCTCGAACCCTTCGTCACCGAGGACGGGCTCGAACTGCCGACGCGGTCCCACATCGTCATCGCCACGCCGTGAGGGGTCATCGCCACGCCGTGATACCGCTTAATGCCGTCCGGGTCCTACGCCAAAGATGCGTCCCCTATTCGAAGAAGGCGCCCTCTATGAAGGTCGGCTCGGAAAGCGCCTTGTTGGCGCCTCTGCCCGCGATCGGCTGGCCGTCCGGGGTCAGGCGCCTGCCGTGCAGCACCTTCTCGGCGCCGGCGCCGAAGCGGATCATGACCAGGGGCTCCTCCCCGGCGTTGGCGAACTCATAGAAGCACCCCTTGGGCAGCGCGATGCCCTGGTTCTTGGTCATCAGCGGCAGCGGCCCGTTGATGCCGGAGAACCTCGCGCAGCCGTCGAGGACGATGAAGATATGGTCCTCGTCCAAATGGGCGTGAAGCCCGTGCTCGCCGATGCCCGGCGCATAGCAGTGGATGCGCAACGTCATGTGCTCACCCTCGGCGAGAAGCTCGCGGCTGCGTCCGGTTTTAACCAACTGCGTCATCAGGTTAATGACCGTCGGCTCGATCGCTTTGCCTTGTTCCAGTTCCGCCGCGGTGGCATCGGCCATGGTTTCCTCCCCTTTCTTTGTTTGTTCCCGGGCGACAGGCTACGACCCCCGCCCGCTCCTGCATAGCCTCGGCGCCACGGGTGTTTCCGCCGCCCAGCGGGTGACTCAGGCTGTCCGCGCTACGGCCGCGAGGTCACGCCGAAGGCGGTCCCGATGGGTGACGCATACCTTGTCGCTTATGTCGGAAAGCCCTCGACGAGATCCTCGAGCCTTGTCTTGGCATCCCGGAGGATGGGCTCGCCATCGCCGACGAGGAGAGTCTCGAAGTCGAGTTCAAGCAGATCGCGTACGCTCTCCCTCAAGCGTGAAGGGTCGTCCATGACCGCTTCGCGCAGCAGACCGCAACGGCCCGGCGGGTTGCCGATCACCGCATCTCCGACGATCAGCAGCCGTCTCTCG
>JADFPK010000066.1 GCA_022562375.1 Pseudomonadota bacterium | reverse complement strand
TCGCCGTGCCGTGGGCGATTTCCTCGACCAGGGTGCAGAAGCGCCCGACATTGGCGTCGTCCAGCGGCGCATCGACCTCGTCGAGAACGCAGATCGGCGCCGGGTTGGTCATGAACACCGCGAACAGCAGGGCGATGGTGGTCAGGGCCTGCTCGCCGCCCGACAGCAGCGAGAGGACCTGAAGCCTTTTGCCGGGGGGGCTCGCCATGATCTCGATACCGGCCTCCAACGGGTCGTCGGACTCGGTCAAGCTCAAATGCGCCCGGCCGCCGCCGAACAGCCGCGTGAACATGTCGGCAAAGTGCTTGTTCACGGCCTCGAAGGCGGCGAGGAACCGCTCGCGGCCCTCGCGATTGAGCTCATTGATGCCGCGGCGCAACCGCGCGATGGCCTGGATCAGGTCCTCGCGCTCGGTCCGCATGGTTAGGATCTGCTCGGCGAGGTCCTTGGCCTCGGTCTCGGCCCTGAGATTCACCGGTCCCATGTTGTCGCGTTCGCGCAGCAAGCGTTCCAGCCGGGCCTCGAGTGCGCTCTGCTCGGGAAGCTCGCCCGGTTTCAAGTTGGCGATCTCGGCGAGGGCCTCGGGCTTACATTCCAGCCGCTCGGTGATCCGCTCGCTCAGGCTTTCCAGGGTTTGGCGCGTCTGGGTAAGGGTGCCCTCGCCGCGCACCATTTCTTCCCGCGCATTCCCGAGCCCTGTTTCCGCTTCGCGAAGCGACCTATCGGCGTCCCCAAGGGCGGTCTCGCCGGCGGCGAGCGCGTCTGCCGCGGTGCTGCGCAAACTCTCGAACTCGTCGATCCGGTCGGCGAGCCGGTGACGCTCCGCCGTGATCTGCTCGGGGCGCGAGGCGAGGCGTTCGAGCTCCTTCTCGGCCACCGATTTGCGCGCCCCCAGTTCCTCGATATGGCGTCGGGCGTTGTCGGCCCGGGCCTGCCACGACTCCCGTTCCCTGGCGATATCGGCGAGCCTGAGGTTGCGCCGCTCGCTCTCCTGCATCAGCAGATCATAGGCACGCTGCTTTTCGGCGGCGGCGGCGCGCAGGACCCCGAGATCGGTGCGCAGCCCGGCGACCTGCTGGCGGCCGGCCTCGGTATCGCCGAGCGATCGTTGTGTCTCGCGCGCCGATGCGATCTCGGCCTCGGTCTCGGCGATGTCGGCCCGGAGGAGTTCGAGCGTGTTGTCCAAGGCGGTCAGCTTGGAGGCCGTCGCCGCCGCTTGTTGCGCCAGCGACGCATGTTCCTCGCGCGCGGTGTGCAGCCGGGATTCGGCGTCGCGCGTCGCGGCGCGAAGCTCGCGCTCCCGCCTGGCCGCGCCCTCGGTCATCGCCCTGGCATCGTCGCACTTGGTCTTGGCATCGCCGGCCAAGGCTTCGGCGCGGATGAGTTCATCCTTGAGTTCGCGCAGGCGGTTGCGCTGGCCGAGCCGGGTGGCGGCGGCGATCGGCGAGCCGGCGCCGACGGTGTAGCCGTCCCAACGCCAAAGCGCGCCGTCGCGGCTGACCAGCCGCTGGCCCTGGACCAAGGCGTCGCGCAAGGCCTGGCCGTCGCTTTCCTTCTCCACCACGCCGGTCTGCGAAAGCCGGCGGGCGAGGGCCTTGGGCGCCTTGACGAAATCGCCAAGCGGCCGCGCGCCCTCGGGCAGCCGAGGCGGTGCGTCGAACGGCGCCAGGGCCCGCCAATGGGCCGGGGCGGCCACATCGTCGGGCGCCGAGAGGTCATCGCCGAGCGCCGCGCCGAGCGCCGTCTCATAGCCCGGCGAGACGGTGAGCGAATCGATCAGTGGCGGCCACAGATCGGTGTCCTCGACCACCAGCAACTGCTTGAGCGCCGTGTCCTCGGCCCGTAACCTGGCGGCTTCGGCTTCGCGGGAATGCCATTCCTCGCGCGCCTCTTCCTCCGCCTGCTGAGCGTCGATGCGCGCCTGTTCGGCGCCGTCCGCTTCCGCCCGGTCGGCAATGAGACTGTCATTGGCTTCGCTGACGCCGGCCTCGGCGGCGAGGAGCGCGTCACCGTCGGACGCTTCGGCCTCGATCGCCGCGCGTTCCTTGGCGTTTTCGGCGGCGGCGTCGTTAAGCCGGGTCCTTCGCGCCTCGAGCTCGACGATGCGGCCGTCGGCGTCGATGCGCCGGGCCTCGGCCGCCGCCACCCGTTCGGTCAGTTCGGAAAGGCGTCCTTCAAGCGCGTTGACCTCGGTGGTGGTGGCGAACAACGCCGCCTTCGCTTCCCGCTCGGCGCTATCCTGCTTTTCCCGCGAGCGGTTGAGCCCGGCGCTTTCCTTGTCGAGCCGGGCGATCGCCTCGGCGGCGTCGGATGCGCGGGCCTCCTCGCGCTCGATGTCGGCGCCGATCTGGAGCAGACGCTGTTGGCAAGTCTCCCGGACCTCGTGGATGCGGGTCTCCTCGGCGTCCAGAGCCTCGAGAGCCAGCCGGAACCGCTGTAGCTTGGCCGCGGCCTCGGCCTCCGATGCGCGCAACTGGGGCAATTCCGCCGCCGCTTCCGCCTGCACCGTGGCCGCCCGCGCGGCGCCCCGCGTCAGTTTCTCGACCGCGGCCTGGGCGTCCTCTAAGGCGGTGACGGCCGTTTCCAGTCTCTCCGCCGCTTCGTTCCAGCGGACGTGGAACAACGTCGCCTCGGCGCGGCGGATGTGATCGGAAAGATTGCGGTAACGGGTCGCCTGGCGGGCCTGGCGCTTGAGTCCCTCGAGCTGGGCCTCGAGCGCCGCCACCACGTCCTCGAGCCGTTCGAGGTTGTTCTCCGCCGCCCGCAGCCTGAGTTCCGCCTCGTGGCGGCGCGAATGAAGCCCGGTGATGCCCGCGGCTTCCTCCAGAAGCCCCCGCCTGTCGGTGGGCCGGGCGTTGATCAGCGCGCCGATCTGACCCTGGTTCACCAGCGCCGTCGATCGGGATCCCGTGGCGGCGTCGGCGAACAGCAACTGGACGTCCCGCGCGCGCACCTCGGCGCCGTTGATCCGGTAGGTCGAGCCGCAGCCGCGCTCGATCTGGCGGGTCACCTCGATTTCGTCCTGATCGTTGAAGGCGGCGGGCGCCTTGCGGTCGGAATTGTCGAGAAGCAGGGCGACTTCGGCGATGTTGCGCGCCGGTCTGTCGACGGTGCCGCCGAAGATCACGTCGTCCATCTCGCCGCCGCGCAGTTTCTTCGCCGAGGACTCGCCCATCACCCAACTCAGGGCCTCGACGAGGTTGGACTTGCCGCAGCCGTTGGGGCCGACGATCCCGGTGAGCCCGGAATCGATCCGCAACTCGGTCGGATCAACGAAGGATTTGAACCCCGATAGGCGAAACTTCAAAAACTGCACCGACGCGTCCTCGTCACTTCCTACTGTTGCTTCAACAAGGGTTCCAAGATTTTCTCGAACCGCGCGAAGTCCACGACGCCCGAATATTTCTTGCCATTGATGATGAAACTCGGCGTCGAGTCGATGGCGAATTCGTTCTGGCCGTCAAGCCGCATCGCCATGATCCGATCCTCCATCGCCTTGTCCTTCATGCAGGCGTCGAAGTCTTCCTGGGATATGCCGCCGAGCAGGCCGATGCGGGCGAGGGCCTTTAGCTGATCCTTCGCCGCCCTCCAGCTTTCCTGCTTCCTGTACATGGTGTCGATGAACCCGAAATATCGCTCGCGCCCGGCGCAGCGCGCCATCATCGCGCCGCTCAGCGCCAACCTGTCGAGCGGAAAGTCGCGATAGACCAGACGCGCCTTGCCGGTGTCGATATAGGATTTTTTAAGTTCGGGCAAGATGTTGACGTGGAAATTCGCGCAATGGGGACAGGTAAGGGAAGCGTATTCGACGATCGTCACCGGCGCATTGGCATCGCCCATGATGAACTCGTCGGCGCCGATTTCGACGGCGGCGACGGCGGCGGGAGCGGCGGGCGACGTCGCCGGCTGGACGGCCTGCCGATCGGAAGAGGGCCCACCGAAATACTCCATCCCCGCGACCCCAAGGACGGCGATGACGGCGATCGCTGCGAGGATCATCAAAATGTTACGCATTCAAAACCCCTGACCACAACATATAGCGTATAAGACGCCGCGCCGTCCAGCCGTCTCCCGGCCCCGAAGCGGCGCGGAGACTGGGCGGCGCGCCTCCTTGGCTTCGGTGTCGGGCGAAATCTGACAGCAGGCGAATCGCAACTTGAACTTCCTCAGTCCCTGTCGGGTCTGTTCCTCACCGCCGCGCCGAGAGAGATGAGCGCGCGGCGAAGTTCCGCATTTTCGACATTAGCGGCGCCACTGTCCAGCGCCGGTTGGGCCAGTGCCGGTTCCGAATCCCCGTGCTCCCGATCTCCCGGCCGTTTGCTCGTCTCGGAGGGTCCGGCTTCGGCGGTCTGGGACAGCGGCGCTTGCAGGATGGCGAGCCGGTCCACCGCCCGGTAGCCGAAATAGGAATTGACCCGCTCGATCACCTGGGGCGCCAGGTGCTGCAGCTCGGTCGCCCAGGCGCCGCTGACCCGGACCTGCAACGTCCCGTCGACGCGCGTGCCCCGGGCGAAGGAGAGTTTCTCGGGTTCGGTCTGGGATGCCAGTTGGCTGCCGACGATGTGGGGCCAGTCGGTGAGGATGCCGGCTTCGGCGAAACCGCGTTTCCTGAAAGCCGGCGCCGTTATCCGCGCCACCGCCGCGCCAACCGCCCGCATGCCGGAGCGCCTCTCGATGGTGCCCGAAACCCTGCCCGCCGCCATGATCAGTTCCGTGCCACGAATCGATGTCCTCTGGGATCTAGTTACCGGGTGGGCGGGCCGCCCCGGTTGTTATATGTTAGAGGTCCCGGCCAAGGCAACAGCGGTTGAGCAACAAACGCGCATCTCGTGCAGATTTTTCCACCAGGGCGTCACCGGTGCCGGCGTCAAGCGCGCCGGGCGCGGAGATTGCCGGGCGCGTGCTCGATTGGTACGCCGCCCACGGACGCTCGCTGCCGTGGCGCCTCGGCCCTTCGCCGAGGCGGCGCCGGCACCCCGATGCCTACCGCGTCTGGCTCTCCGAGATCATGTTGCAGCAAACCACCGTCGCCACGGTGATCCCCTATTTCGCCGCCTTCACCAAGCGTTGGCCGGACGTCGGCGCGCTCGCCAAGGCGCGCCTCGACGACGTGCTGCACGCCTGGCAGGGGCTTGGCTATTACGCCCGCGCGCGCAACTTGCACCGATGCGCCAAGACGATAAGCGCCAAGCGCGCCGGACACTTCCCCGAAAGCACCAAGGAACTCGAGGCCCTTCCCGGCATCGGCCCTTACACCGCCGCCGCCATCGCCGCCATCGCCTTCGACCGGCCGGCGACGGTGGTCGATGGCAATGTCGAACGGGTCATCGCCAGGCTGTTCGGCGTCACCGAGTCACTGGACAAGGCGAAGGGGAAAATCCGTTCGCTGGCGGCGGAACTGACGCCCGACGGCAGGCCCGGCGATTACGCGCAAGGACTGATGGATTTGGGCGCGCTGGTGTGCCGGCCGAAAAAGCCCGCCTGCGGGTGCTGTCCGCTCGCCGCGTCGTGCGTCGCCTTTAAAAAGGGACTGGCGGAAGTCCTGCCGCGCCGCGCGGCGAAGCCTGTAAGGCCGACCCGGCGCGGCTTCGCCTATTGGGCGGTGCGTCCGGACGGCGCCGTCATGTTGCGCAAGCGCCCCGCCAAGGGGCTTCTCGGCGGCATGATGGAAGTGCCGTCGGGCGTTTGGCGGGAGGGAGAGATCGCCCCCGCCACCGCCGACGCCGATGCCCCCTTCGCCGCCGATTGGCGGGCGCTGCCCGGCACCGTCGGGCACGTCTTTACCCATTTCCGCCTCGAGGTCACGGTACTGGCGGCGCGACTCGAAGGCGATCACCGGATGGCAGACGGGGCGGTGTGGTGCCGGCCAGAACGGCTGGGGGATCACGCCCTGCCGACGGTGATGAAGAAGATCGCCGCCCACGCCCTCGCCAGGTTTTGACTCGCCTGGCTTCGGCGCCGGCACCGGGGGCTTTTTAGGTCAGTTCGGAGCGCAGCTTTTGGCGCAAGACGTCGATCGAGACCGGCTTCCCTTTAGCGTCGAAATGCCAGAAGGTCCAGCCGTTGCAGGCCGGCGCGCCCTGGACATGGGCGCCGACCTTGTGGATCGAGCCGGTGCAATCGGCGGAAACCAGCGTGCCGTCGGCCCTGACCTTGGCATGCCAGCGGCGGCGGGAATCGAACAGCACGTCTCCCGCCTCCAGCAGGCCGCGCTCGACCACCCAACCGAAAGGGATGCGGGGCTCGGCCCGCTTCGAGGGGGTAACCATCAAATCCAGATCCTCCGGATGTTCGATCGCGTCGATGCGTTCTTTCGCCAGCGCCGCATAGTCCGGGTCGGCCTCGATGCCGATGAAGCCGCGGCCGAGCTTCTTGGCGACCGCGCCCGTCGTGCCGGTGCCGAAGAACGGGTCGAGGACGATATCGCCGACGCCGGTCGAGGCCAGGATCACCCGGTGCAGCAACGCCTCGGGCTTCTGGGTGGGATGGGCCTTGGCGCCGTTGCGGCGCAGGCGCTCGGGCCCGGCGCAGAGCGGCAACAGCCAGTCGCTCCGCATCTGCAGATCTTCGTTCAGCGCCTTCATCGCGTGGTAATTGAAACGGTAACGCGCGTCGCTCGACTTGGCGCACCAGATCAGGGTCTCGTGGGCGTTGGTGAAACGGCGGCCCTTGAAATTGGGCATCGGGTTGCTCTTGCGCCAGATGACGTCGTTGAGGATCCAGAAGCCGAGCTCCTGGAGGATGGCGCCGATGCGGTAGATATTGTGATAGGTGCCGATGACCCACAGCGTGCCGTCGTCCTTCAACAGTCTCCTGGCGGCCTCGAGCCAATCGCCGGTGAAGCGGTCATAGTCGGCGAAGCTGGCGAACCGGTCCCAGTTCGCGGTGACGCCGTCGACGACGGAGTTGTTGGGGCGGCGCAGTTCGGACTTGAGCTGCAGATTGTAGGGCGGATCGGCGAACACCATGTCGACCGAAAGCGCCGGCATGTGGCCCATGATCTCGACGCTGTCGCCGATGTGGATGTCGTTGACGAAGGGCGCCTCGCCGGCGGCGCCGGGCGCGCGCTTCGGCGCGCGCGTCCCGCCGGCCTTGGGGTGCTTGTTGCCGTCCATGGCGCCAGAGCATGAGTCAAGTGGGACTCGGCGTCAATAATTTTCGGAGATTCAATGTCTTAGACGCAATATCTTGGAGTCGAATTTAAGAAAGACTCAATATCTTGTTGATTGGCGCGAATGTTTTTCTGTGATGCGGCGTCACGCCGAGGCGCGTGAGCGCCTGTTTGTGCTCCGCCGTGCCGTATCCGGCGTTGCGTTCCCAGCCGAATCCCGGGTGACGCCGGGCGAGGGTGGCCATGATGCGGTCGCGGGTGACCTTGGCGACGATGGAAGCGGCGGCGATCGAAAGGGAGGCCTGATCCCCCCGCACCACCGCCGTGGCCGGACAGGCCAGTTCGGGCGTCCGGTTGCCGTCGATGAGCGCCAGGTCGGGGACGATGCCAAGGGCGTCGACGGCGCGGCCCATGGCGCGAAGGGTGGCGGCGAGGATGTTGATGCGGTCGATCTCCGCCGCGCTCGCCCCGCCGATGCCGATATCGGCGTAGTGGCGAAGCGCGGCGAACAGTTCCTCGCGGCGGCACTTGGTCAGCACCTTCGAATCGTCGATGCCGTCGCGAAGCATGCCCGGCAGTGTCGCGGGATCGAGGATCACGGCGGCGGCGATGACGGGACCGGCCAGCGGCCCCCGCCCGGCCTCGTCGATGCCGGCGACGCACCCGCCGGCGGCGCGCTCGAGGCTGAAGTCAGGCACCTATATCTCCGCGGCGCCCTCGGCCAGAGCCTTGAGCCAGTCGCCCCGGCCCTGGATTGCGAGGCGCTGATGGTAGAAGCGAAGGCCGCGCAGCCCGCCAAGCTCCTCGCCGCCGCCGGCCCGGCCGGGGCCGCCATGGACGCACATCGGCATGACGATACCGTGGCCGGTCTGCGATTTGCCGATGCTCTCATCGACCACCAGCACCCGGCCGTGATTGGCGCCGAGCCCGAGCGCCGCCTCGGTGGCGAAGGCGTCGTCGGCGGTGAACACCGACGCGGTGAGCGAGCCGCCGCCCCGCCCGGCGAGATCGAATGCCTCCCGGGCGTCGTCGTAAGGCATGAGGGTCGAGACCGGGCCGAAGGCCTCGACCTCATGGACGGCGCGGGCGCCCTTGGGGTCGTCGCAGCGCAGCAATGTCGGCGGCACGAAAGAGGAGATATCGGCATCGGCGTCGACCGGTTGAAAGTCGCCGTTGCCGGTGATTAGCGTGGCCTCTTCCTTGAGCCGCCCGATGGCGCCCTGCACCGCTTGCTGTTGGGTCTTGTTGACGATCGGTCCCATGGTGACGGTCTCGTCCCGCGGATTGCCGGTGACGGTCTTGGCGAGGCGGGCTTCAAGGGCGCCGGCGACGTCGTCGATGAATGCCCGGGGAACCAGCGCCCGGCGGATCGCGGTGCATTTCTGGCCCGCCTTCTGGGTCATCTCGCGCGCCACTTCGCGCACGAAGAGGTCGAACTCGGCGCTGCCTTGCTTGGCGTCGGGGCCGAGGATGCTGGTATTCAGGCTGTCGGCCTCGACGTTGAAGCGAACGGCGGAGGCGATCACGCCGGGATGGGCGCGGAGCGCGTTCGCCGTCTCGGCCGAGCCGGTGAAGGCGATGGCGTCGGCGCCGGTGACGTGCTCCCACAGCCCGCGGGCGGAACCCGAGAGGAGCGATAGCGCGCCCGCCGGCAGCACGCCGGCGTCGATCACGTCCTTCACCATCCGATAGCTGAGCAGCGCCGTCGCCGTCGCCGGCTTGGCCAGCACCGGCACCCCGGCCAGCAGCGCCACGGCGGCCTTTTCCCACAGGCCCCATGACGGGAAGTTGAAGGCGTTGATGTGAATGGCCACGCCCTCGATCGGCACCGAGAGGTGCATCGCCTGGAAGGCCTCGTCGCGGGCGAGGCGGGCGAAACCGCCGTCGCGCAGATTGCGCG
>JADFPK010000276.1 GCA_022562375.1 Pseudomonadota bacterium | reverse complement strand
TCAAGAACGCCGGCTCCGTCATCATCGTGCCGGGCTACGGCATGGCGGTGGCCCAGGCCCAGCACGCGCTCCGGGAAATGGCCGATCTGCTCAAAAAAGAGGGGGTCGATGTGCGCTACGCCATCCACCCGGTGGCCGGGCGCATGCCGGGGCACATGAACGTTCTGCTGGCGGAAGCCAATGTGCCCTATGACGAGGTCTTCGAGCTCGACAACATCAACCGCGACTTCGCGGCATCGGACGTCGCCTTCGTCATCGGGGCGAATGACGTCACCAACCCGGTGGCCAAGACCGACCCGACGAGCCCGATCTACGGCATGCCGGTGCTCGACGTCGAGAACGCCCAGACGGTGCTGTTCATCAAGCGCTCATTGGCGACCGGCTATGCCGGGGTCGATAACGAGCTGTTCTACCGCGACAACACCATGATGCTGTTCTCCGACGCCAAGGAGATGTGCGACGGCATCGTCAAGGCGCTGGGCTGAGCGCGGCATCGGAGCCATCGGTGCTTGCCGGCGCCCGCCCGTGAAAAAGCCGCTTCCGGCGATCCGGAGGCGGCTCGGCTGACCCGTTCCCGCTGGGCCGGGCAAATCCCGCCCGGCGGCGCCTTTCCTAGTACCCCTCGCGCTCCATCCGCTTGCGCATCATCTTGCGGTGGCGGCGCACGGCCTCCGCCTTCTCGCGGGCGCGGCGCTCCGAGGGTTTTTCGTAGGATCGGCGCATCTTCATTTCTCTGTATACACCCTCGCGCTGCATCTTCTTCTTCAATACGCGCAAGGCCTGATCGATGTTGTTGTCTTTAACGTGTACCTGCAATTTTCCGCTTCGCTCCTTTCCGTCTATATGGTTCTCCTCCATTCGCCGGGCCTGAAACGGGGCCCCGGAATCCGCAGGGGCCGGGGTTCTATCACAGGTTGCGGGCTTGTGAAGGCTCCAGACAGTTAAAACCAAAGAAGTTTAGGGCCGGTTAAGGGATAGGCTCCTGGGTTTCGGCTTTACCCCCGAGGCCCCGGCCCTCATATTAGAACCATGGCCATTCTCAAGATCGCCCGCATGGGGCACCCGGTTTTAAGGGGCAAAGCGGCGGAGATCGCCGATCCGGGCGCGCCCGAGATCCAGCGACTGATCGCCGACATGATGGAGACGCTGGCGGATGCCGGCGGCGCCGGTCTGGCGGCGCCCCAGGTGCATCAGCCGCTTCGCGTCGTCATCTTTCACCTCCCGCCCGAGGAGCCGCCCGAGGGACCGGACCCGGGCGCCGACGAGGGCGCGGAAGAGGCCGAAGGGGCCACCCGCCCGCCGCCCGAGCCGCCCGAAATCCTGATCAATCCCGTCATCGAGCCCGAGGGTGAGGACATGGCGATGGGCTGGGAGGGATGCCTGTCGGTGCCGGGCCTGCGCGGGCTGGTGCCGCGTTTCACCACCATACGCTACCGCGGCCTGGACGGCGAAGGCGCCCGGGTCGAGCGCACCGCTTCTGGCTTTCACGCCCGGGTCGTGCAGCATGAATGCGACCACCTCGACGGCATCCTCTATCCGATGCGCATGCCCGACCTCTCGCTGCTCGGCTTCGAGGAGGAGCTCGATCGTTACGGGCTGGCGGTCGAGGCCGAGGAACCGCCGGGCGAGGACGAGGCGCCCGAGACCGGCCCCGAGACCGCCCCGGAGACCAGCATAATCGCCGCCAAGAGAGGTTGATCGACATGGCGAAGAAGCCCCAGGACAAGACGGCGAAGAAGGCCCAAAGCAAGAGCAAGGCAACAAGCAAGGGCAAGACAGCGGCCAAGGGCAAGGCAAAAGGCCGCCGGAAGGCGGCGCCGCTCGATCCCGACAGGATCGTCGAGGCCATGCTTCCCCATGTCCCGTTCGACGGCTGGACCGCCAAGGCGCTGACGGCGGGCCTCGAGGATGCGGGCTACGATGCCGCCGCCGCCCCCCTTGCCTTCCCCGGCGGCATGGCGGAAGTGGCGGTGCATTTCAGCGCCCTTGCCGACGAGCGCATGATGGCGGAGTTGGAAAAGCGCCCGCTCGGCGAGATGGGCGTGCGCCAACGCATATCCCTGGCCGTCCGCGTGCGGCTCGAGCAGAACGCCCAACACCGCGAGGCGCTGCGCCATCTGCTGTCGTACCTGGCGCTGCCGACGAACGCGCCGGTGGCGCTCAAATGCCTCTATCGCACGGTGGACGCCATGTGGCACGCCGCCGGCGATACGGCGACGGACTTCAATTTCTATACCAAGCGGGCGACGCTCGCCGGCGTCTTCGGCACCA
>JADFPK010000275.1 GCA_022562375.1 Pseudomonadota bacterium | reverse complement strand
AACAGCGCCACCTTATCGCCCGCTTTGAGCCTGAGCACATGGAGAAGGTAATGGGCCTGCATCGCGCCAAGGCCGACGCTCCCCCCTTCGGCCAGGCCGTCCTCGACGAAAAGCCGGGTCTTGAAACCATCGTCCGCCGCCTTGCGGCCTGGTTGAGATGTCATCGCCACGAAGGTAAGACTACACCATGATGAAGCCCGCCAAAACCGGAACCACGGACATGCCGGCGGATCACTGGGTCGAACGTTACGTGCCCGACGCCCTTCGGCCCTATTTCAAGCTGGCGCGGATAGACCGGCCCATCGGCACCTGGCTTTTGCTGCTGCCGGCCTGGTGGAGCATCGTCCTGGCGAGCCCGGGCCTCCACGACCCCTACGAGACCGTGACATTCTTCGTTCTGTTCGGCGTCGGCGCGATCATCATGCGCGGGGCGGGGTGCACCTTCAACGACATCGTCGACCGGGATTTCGACGCGCAAGTGGCGCGCACCCGCACCCGGCCGGTGGCCTCGGGCGCCATCCCGGTGCCCCGCGCGTTGATATTCCTCGTCCTTCAGCTTGTCGCCGCACTGGGCATATTGCTGAGCTTCAACGACTTCACCATCGCCCTCGGCGCCGCTTCGCTGGTGCTCGTCTTCACCTATCCCTTGATGAAGCGCATCACCTATTGGCCCCAGGCCTTTCTCGGCATCACCTTCAACTGGGGGGCGCTGCTGGGATTCGCGGCGGTGACCGGGACGCTTGGCGCCGAAGCCCTCGCCCTTTACGCCGGCGGTTTCTTCTGGACGCTGGGCTACGACACCATCTACGCCCATCAGGACAAGGAGGACGACGTCAGGCTCGGCGTCAGGTCGAGCGCCTTGAGGCTCGGCGAGAAGACCCGTCCCTATCTCTTCGCCTTCTACGGCCTCGCCATCGCCTGGCTGGCGTTGGCCGGATATCTGGCGGCGCTCGCCTGGCCGTATTTCGCCGGCCTCGCCCTCGGCCTGGCGCAGCTTTTCTGGCAGGCGGGGAAGGTCGATCTCGACAGCTCCATCGATTGCCTGGTCAAGTTCGGATCCAACCGGAACTTCGGCTGGATCGTCCTTGCCGGGCTGATCGCCGCCCAGCTTGCCGCGCCAATTAAGGGGACACCATACTTAATTCCATAGCGCCAAAGTACCGAGACCGGGAATCAAGTATGGTGTCCCCTTCATTACCCGCGAGGGCCCAACGGATCGCCTGCCCGATCCCTAGGGGTCATTATCAAGGACCCTTGGTATAAGGGCGTCTTTTTTCAATTCCGCCGTCAGCCGCCGCCGGACCCCGGCATCGCCGATGGCGCCGAGGATGAAATCATCGAGCGGCGTACCCGGGGCAAATCGGTCCCGCGCAAGGCCGAGGACCTCCAACTGGCTCATAGCCTCGAATTTCCTGTTCCTGGCGGCGATCCCGGCAACGGCGGCGGGCGCGCCCCCGACCGCGAGGCAGCCATGGACCGAGACATAGGCCAAAATACGATCGAGCGTGCGTGCGCCGCCGATCACGAGGCGAATGCCCGATAATTGGCCGAAGCGGTAGTTGCCCCCCTCGGTCTCGTGCATGCGCGATAGCTGATCCGCCGTCAGCCAGGTGACGCCAAGCGCCAGTTCGGTCCCTGGCGATGGGGTCAGCGTCGCCGGGATCGATCCGTAGGACGCGACGTGGGCCGAATAGACGGAATCGAAATCGAACAGCCGGGCGCGTTCGACCGGGATCACCTGCGTCCCGTCGAGGGGGCCGAACTTAGCTTCGAGATGCCGGGGCGCGGCGTTGGAGCCGACGGCCAGGACCGCAACCCTGCCCTCGAGCTCGGGCGCCGCGGTGTCGAGGGGGCGGTCGAGGGGGCGGACGTCGCCATCTATATAAAGATAAGAGTGTTCCGGTATGGCGAACGGATAGGCCTTGGCCAAGGCCAGCGCCGGGGATTTTACCGTCGGGGATGGTGAAGGCGTCACGGGGCTCACCCGGCGTCATGATCGGTTCGGCGAAAGGAAAAACGGCGCCGGGGGATCATACTTTATTTTCAACACGCAAGCGCGGGCCCAGGCGCGAACGGATCAGGAGGGCGAACCTTTCCCGTCGACCTTCTTGATGAAATAGCGCAAATGGGCGTTATCGACGCCGGTCCAGGAAAGACGCGCCCATTCCTTCCTTGCCGCGCCGTAGGTCTCGAACGGCCCGATGTGCTTCTCCTCGTGACCCTCGGCCATCTCGGCGAAGTCGGTCGATCGGTATTCGCCGCCGACGATCCAA
>JADFPK010000274.1 GCA_022562375.1 Pseudomonadota bacterium | reverse complement strand
AGGGAATACATCGACACCCTAGGCCGCAGCCCCTTCGCCAGGTGGTTCGACGGGCTCAATGCCCACGCGGCGGCCAAGGTAGCGACGGCCCTGGCCCGCATGGAGCAAGGCAACCTCTCCAATGCCAGGGGCGTCGGGGCCGGTGTCTCCGAGTACCGCATAGATTTTGGCCCCGGCTACCGGGTCTATTTCGGCAAGGACGGAGACACCCTCATCATCCTGCTTGGCGGCGGCACCAAGAAGCGCCAGCAGAGGGATATCGAGGCCGCCCGGGACCTCTGGCGGGAGTACAAACGGCGCAAGCGACAGGAGACCTAGAACCATGGCCCTGACACGAGACTTCAAAGAGACGATCCAGGCCCGCGTTAAGCGCGATCCGGCCTTCCGTGAGGAACTGCTCAGGGAAGGGGTCGAGTGCCTGCTCTCCGGCGACGTGGACACCGGCAAGGCCGTGCTGCGCGACTACATCAACGCCACGATCGGCTTCGAGAAGCTTGGCGGCCTCACCGACAAGTCGCCCAAGAGCCTCATGCGCATGTTCGGCCCCAAGGGGAACCCCCAGGCCCGCAACCTGTTCGAGATTATCGGCTGCCTCTTGAAACGCGAAGGTCTGCACTTCAAGGTGAAGGCCGTGCGGTCATGACGCCGGCGGTGGCCAAACCCTCATTCGATCTCGATGTCGATCAGCGGCGCGAACTGTTGGCCGCCATGGCCGTCGGCATCGCCGGGATCGCCCTGGACGACCGGGCGGGGGATCGAGGCCTTGATCGCCAGCGCGTTGTCGCAGAAGAAGAACCGCACGTCCCTGACCGGCACATCGTAGAGCCTGGCCACCACCTCGGCGCCGAGCGCGCCCGAACGCTTGACGCGTCGATACACTTCGGGCGTGTCGAACATGATATCGAAGGTCAGCACGAAGGGTCCCGCGTTCTTCGATCTGATCAGGCTGGCGAGATCGCCGAGCTTGGCCACGCTTAGCCTCCTGTTCCCGGCCGAGATTGCGCCGAAGGCTCAACCGACATCGACGATCTCCATCGGGAACATCTCATAGGCATCGTCGGGCTCGACGACGTGGTTGACCGAGAACCGGTAAACCAGGCCACGCTCGAGATGGGCCGGGTTGTAGGGGAAGGCGACACCGGTAATCAGGCCGCTCCATTCGGGGATCGGCAGATGGAGCGCCTGGTGGCGGACGATGGCCGATATGTCGTTGGCCGTTTCCTGGCTCGGCGCCGTCACCTCGAACACCAGGCAAAGCTCATGGCCGCGGATTTCGCTCACCGGCTCGAGCCGGCCCATGGTCCCGTCCTTGCCGTAGATGCGGACGTCGAAGCGGTAATCCCCCTCGTCCAACTCATCGCCAAGCACGTTCATCACCCGGTCGCCAACGCGCTCATGGAGCCTGGCGGTCCAATCGTCGATCTGGCGGATGATGTAGGGATCGCGGATCGAGCCGATGGTGATGGACTGGTAGCCGACCTTCTCGGCGCCCTCGAGCTTCACCGTGTAGACCGGCGCCGGGTTGAAGGCCGAGCCGGTGACGCGCACCGAACGGTCGTCGATGGCGGCATATCGGGCGGATGTCATGTCGAGGGTGCCGGAGCTTTCGGTGATGAGGAACGGATCGGCGTTCTCATACAGGCTGTGGGCGGCGACGCTCTGGGGCGTGCAGCGAAGCTCGGGGTCGAGCGGCATGACGTCGAAATGGTCCTGGCGCAAGACGGCCATGATGCAGTCCGGCGTCTTGCGCCGCTCGACGCACGCCGCGCCGCATTCGAGGAGCTTGGCGGCGTGCCAGGAAAGCCCCGCATCGAAGCCCTGGCGCACCGGGATGGCGGCGAAGATCGCGGTGTCGCTGGCGCGCCCGGCAAGGACCACCTCGGCGCCGGCGTCGAGCGCGGCGGTAAACGGCTCCGCCCCCATCATGCCGACGATGCGCTGGGCCCGGTCGATAACCGCCTCGTCGAACTCGGGCGCCGGTGCGAGCGGCTTGACCCGCCCCTGGCGCAGCTTTTCCTTGAGGTAGTCCTTGTCCTGTTCGGCGTGGATCAGGGCGAGGGTGAAGCTCAAGCCCTCCTCGCCGGCGATCTCCTCGACGATAGCGCGGACAAAAGCGAGATGCACGTCGCCCCCCGCGGTCCCGGCCGAGCCGATCAGCAAGGGCACCCCCAGCCGGCGCGCGCCGATCAACATAAGCCTGAGGTCGCGCTTGATCGCGGCGCGGGGAAAGGCGGTCGTCCCGGCGCCGAGACTGGCGGGGCCGGGATCGGTGGA
>JADFPK010000273.1 GCA_022562375.1 Pseudomonadota bacterium | reverse complement strand
CCGTAAGGACGCCGGTGAGCGAGATGTCCGACCCGCCGGGCAGGAACGCCGACGCCTGGTGAAGGGTCAACTCGCCGTTGGCGAGGGAGGCATTGAGTTTCGCCTGGCGGATGACGCCGCCCCGATAGGCCATGGCCTCGACCGATATGTCGATCGAGGCGCTGACACCCTTGGGCAGGGAAATCGCCAGGGGCGTGCCGGCGTCGGCGTCGCCCGGCGCCTTGGTGCCGCCAGGGGAAGGCGTGCCATCGCCCGCCGCGCGCCCGGCGCCATAGGTTACCATCCCCGACGCCAGCCACCGGTCGAGATCGATCCGGTTGAACGAAAGCGCCGCGTCGATCCGGAGCACTTTCCCAAGCTGGATGTTGAGCGCCCCGGCGGCGCGCGTCTCGCCCAACTGAAGGGCGATGTCGTTGATCTCGATTCCCTTGGCTGAATAGGCGAGGGTGCTCTCCAGCGTGAAGGGACGGGCGAGGAAGCCCGGAAGTTCCGGGGTGGGAACGCCGGGACTCATCAGCAATGCCGCGAACCTGCCGAGATTGGGCCCCTGGGATCTCAGCTTCGCCGTAACCTCGGGTCCACCGGCCTTGACCGAGAGCGTGCCCGAAATCCGCGTCTCGGCCTTGGCGGCGGGAAAATTCAACCGCAGGCTCACCGGCGTGCTTTCGCCGGCGACGATCTTTCCCGCATCCGCCTCGAATCCAAGGGGGATGCCCTGGTAACTGAAGCCACCCTTGACGCGCAGGGGACCGTACAGGGTCTGGGCCGCGATCTCCGCGTTCAGTCCTTCGATGCGTTCCACCGTGCCCGATGCCCGGTCCCGGTAGATCAGGGTGGCATTTTCGATGGTCAGGCTGTCGAGACGCACGGCGCCCATGACCCCGGCGCCGGAAGCGCCTTCGGTCGACGCGCGCCCTACCTCCGCCGTCGCTTGGCCGAACCGCCAATTCCGCCGGCCGTCGGCCAGCACCTCGAGCTCGACCACCGGATCCCGGAGCACCATCGATTCGATGACGATGCGCCGCGATAGCAATGGCCAGAACTGAATGCGCAACTCGAAAGACTTGAGCCGCACCAGATCCGGCGCCACCGCGCCCTTGAGATTCGCCAGTCTCGAATTGCCGACGGTGAGCGTCGGCGCCGGCAATAGCTGGAAGTCGACATCACCATCGATGACGAAATCGCGGCCCGTCGCCTTGCGGATCTGATCCGCGATCTCGTCCCGATAGTCGTTCCAGTCGATCAGGCTCGGGCTGATCAACGCCACCGCGACGATCGAAACGACGACGATCAGGATGCCGAACAGGAGTTTTCGCAAAAAACCGTTCCTCGCCTGGAAAAGGCCCGCTCGCGCCCGATACGGACCTTGCGGTCACCGTAAATTCGGTTAAGGTAGAATAAAGAAATTGGTACTGTAATGATACGGTCTGTTACCACGACAAGCTGACAGGATCGCATTTTCATGGGCGACGTGATCAACCTCAATCAGTACCGGAAACGGCGCGAACGTTCCAAATCGCTAAGACGCGCCGCCGAGAATCGCGCGCGAAAAGGGCGCACCAAGGAAGAGACCGCGCGGCAGCGCCACGAGGCCGGGCAAGCGGGCGCCGATCTCGACGATAACCAACTGAGCAAACCGTCACCGCCGGAAGACACGCCGAGCACGGGCTGATCTTCGCGCTGGCGCGTACCCGCCGCTTGGCTTCATTACCGATAGCGCTTGAATTTCTTTCATCACCCGCGGCGTAACCCGATGTCGCCGATGGGCGCCAGGTGGATAAGCCGGGATGCCCGCCTCAGCCCCCGCCGGGCGCGCCGTAACCGCCGCCGCCCGGCGTCTCGATGACGAAGACCTCGCCTTCCAACATCCCGGTCTCGGCCGTCGCGCCCAACTCCTCGATCGTCCCGTCGGCCCGCTCGACCCGGTTCCTGCCGCAGGCGCCGGGCAAACCGCCGGCGAGACCGAAGGGGGCGACACGGCGGTGATTCGATAGGATCGCCGCCGTCATCGGCGCCCGGAAGCGGATGCGCCGGACCGTCCCGTTGCCGCCCGAATGTTTACCTTTACCGCCGGAACCGGCACGGATGGCGAAACTTTCCACCAGCACCGGGTAACGCCACTCCAGGACCTCCGGGTCGGTGAGACGCGAGTTGGTCATGTGGGTATGCACGGCGTCGGTGCCGTCGAAATCGGCGCCGGCGCCCGAGCCGCCGCAGATGGTTTCGTAATACTGGTAGCGTTCGTTGCCGAAGGTGAAGTTGTTCATCGTCCCCTGGGCCGCCGCCA
>JADFPK010000272.1 GCA_022562375.1 Pseudomonadota bacterium | reverse complement strand
CCATCCTGAGCTCCCGCGCCCCCCAGGGCGCCATGGCGGTCGAGGCGTTGGTACCCATGATCGAGATCAATTCGGCGCGGCACGCCCATAGCCCATAGGGCGCCATGGCGCCGAAGTGATTGCTGTTACGGCAGCCGACATAGGAGATGCCGCCCTGCTTGGCCCTGGTCATCGCCTCGTTGAGCGCCCGGGCGCCGACGACGGGGCCAAGCGCGCCGTCGCCGTCGACGATGGCAACGGTGGAAGTTTTCTCGATAACGGTGATGGCGGGGGTGGTATTGACGCCGCCCCGGAGGATGCGCTCGACATAGGCCCGCAAGCGCTTGGTGCCGTGGGTCTCGATGCCAAGCAGGTCGGCCTCGACCAGGACATCCGCCGCCACCTTCGCGTCCTCCGCCCCGAGGCCGAATTTTTCCAGCGCCTGGCGCGAAAGCCGGCGCAACTCGTCCGCCGGCACGCGGATCGGAGAACTCATGGCGCCTCACCTTGCTTGCTGTTGGGGTCTCAGGCCGCTTGTTCGCCCGGCCATAGCGATGACGGGATCAGCACGAAGCCCTCGAACAGCCGCCGGGTCGTGCGGATGACGGCGGCGCGCTCGATCCGAGGGTTCGCCGCCTCCCCCGAGGTTTTGAGCTCGATCTCGATCCTGCCGGTCGGATGCTCGACAATGATGGTGCGGGCGTTGCCGGGGCTGGTATCGGCGACGGCATTGACGGTCGAGCCCTCGATCACGGCGGCCGAGGCCATGCAGACGGCGCCGGTGACCGCCATGCCGGGATGGGTAAGGTGCGGCATGAAATAACGCGCGGTGAAGCTTCCCCCCGCCTGGGGCGCGGCGACGATGACGAATTTCGGGATGACGCTGGCGGAAGCGTCGCCCATGCCCATCCTCGCCGCCGCCTGGACGCGGATGGCCTCGAAGCGGGCGAAGAATTCCTTATCGGCGTCGAGCTCGGCCTTGGATTCGTACCCGGTCTTGCCGAAATCGCTCGCCTGCGCGATGACGCAGGGCATGCCGACATCGACGCAGGAGACGGCGATGCCATCGATGATATCCGAAGCGTTGCCCGTCGGCAGGAGCTTGCCGGTCTTGCCGCCCATGGCGTTGACGAAGGCGAGCTTGACCGGCGCCGCCGTCCCCGGCACCCCGTCGATCTCGGCGTCGCCCTCATAGGTCACCTCGCCGCCCGGCGTCTGCACGATGGCCTCGACCAGGGTGTCGACATTGACGAGATAGATGCGAACGGTGGTCTCGGGATCGGCGGCCCGCACCAGGCCTTGTTCGATGACGAACGGCCCGATGCCGGACAGCATGTTGCCGCAGGTCGGGCCGGTATCGACGAAGGCCCGGTCGATCACCACCTGGGCGAAGAGATAATCGACATCGGCGTCATCGCGCGCGGACGGCGAGACGATCACCACCTTGCTGGTCAAGGGCTCGGCGGCGCCGATGCCGTCGATCTGGCGCATATCGGGAGAGCCCATGAGTTTGAGCAGCACCCGGTCGCGCAAACCCGCGTCCCTTGGAAGATCGGAGGCGAGGAAAAAGGGGCCCTTGGAGGTGCCGCCGCGCATCAACACGCAGGGTATCTTGGTCTGCATCTAACGCCTCCTCACGAACCGGCGGACGCGATCTCGTCCGCCACCGCCAGGCCGAACGCCCTGGTCCCGGCCTCCCCGCCGAGATCGCGGGTGGCGCGCGCCGGATCGCCGGCGACGGTGTCCACCGCCGCACGAAACGCCGCCGCCGCTTGCCGGGTCCCGTCCTTTTTATCGCGCGCGCCCAGCCAGTCAAGCAGCATGGCGGTGGACTGCATCATCGCCACCGGATTGGCGACATCGCGCCCGGCGATGTCGGGCGCGGCGCCGTGGACGCACTGGGCGACGGCGCGCTCGTCGCCGGCGTTGAGCGAGGCGGCGAGACCGAGGCTGCCCGAGAGCTCGGCGGCCTCGTCGGACAGGATATCGCCGAACATGTTGGTGGCGACGATGACATCGAAGCGCGAGGCATCACGGATCAGCAGCGCCGCCATGGCGTCGACGATGACCTCCTCGAACTCAACCTCGGGATAGTCCTCGGCGACCTTTCGGACCGTGCGCAAGAACAGCCCGTCGGTGAGCTTCAGCGCGTTGGCCTTGTGGATCGCCGTCACCTTGCCGCGCCGCGTCGCCGCCAGATCGAAGGCGACCTTGGCGATGCGCGCCGACGCCCGCGTCGTGATCTTGCGCACCGAAAGCGCCATGTCCTCGTCGGGCTGGAACTCGCCGATGCCCTTGTACATCGAGCGGTCGGCGTAGAAGCCCT
>JADFPK010000271.1 GCA_022562375.1 Pseudomonadota bacterium | reverse complement strand
CGTTGAAATCGCCGAGATGGCCGATGCGGAAGACCTTGCCCTTGAGCTTGCCGAGGCCGTTGCCGAGCGACATGTTGAAGGCGTCGAGGATCACCCGGCGCAACTCGTCGGCGTCGCAGCCCTCGGGCACCATGACGGCGGTCAGGGAATTACTGTATTCCGCCGGGTTACGGCAGACGATCCCGAGCCCCCAGGTAGTAACGGCGCGCCGGGTCGCCTCGGCCAGGCGGGCGTGGCGGGCGAAGACGTTATCCAGACCTTCCTCGTTGAGCATGTTGAGGGCCTCGCGTAACCCGTAAAGCAGGTTGGTCGCCGGGGTGTAGGGGAACCAGCCGTCGGCGTTCATGCTCAGCATCGCGCCCCAGTCCCAGTACGACCTCGCGAGCCCGGCCGACTTCGCCGCCGCCAGCGCCTTTTCGCCGATGCCGTTGAACGCCAGCCCCGCCGGCAGCATCAGGCCCTTCTGCGATCCGGCGACGGTGACATCGACGCCCCAATCGTCCTGGCGGTAATCGATCGAGGCCAGGGAGGAGATGGTATCGACCATAAAGAGGGCCGGATGGCCGGAACGCGCGATCGCCTCGCCGATCTCCTCGATGCGGCTGGCGACCCCGGTGGAGGTCTCGTTATGCACCACGCAGACCGCCTTGATCCTATGCTCCCGGTCCTCGTTCAGGCGCTCCTCCACGGTCTCGGGATCGGCGCCGGTGCGCCAGTCCCCGGGGACGAAGTCGACATCAAGCCCCAGGCGTTCGGCCATCTCCCGCCACAGGATGGCGAATTGGCCGGTCTCGAACATCAAGACCTTGTCGCCGGGCGTTAGCGTGTTGACCAGCGCCGCCTCCCACGCGCCGGTGCCCGATGCGGGAAAGATGACCACCGGGCCCGAGGTCCTGAAGATGCCCTTCAACCCGTCGAGAACGCCCGAGGCCAGGCGGTTGAACTCGGGTCCGCGGTGGTCGATGGTCGGCGCGTTAAGCGCGCGCAGGATGCGGTCGGGCACGTTGGTCGGCCCGGGGATTTGCAGGAAATGGCGGCCTCTTTGCGGCGGCATGGTCGGCGTCCAGGCTTGAGGATGGAATCCTTCCGCGAAGACCCGAGAACTTCAATACTCGCGGTGCTCAGCGGGCGCAGGCATTATGGCGGCAAACAGGCGCGATCTCAAGCCATTCCCCGGCCGGCGAGGGGGCGGAAAATTACCGAATCGCAATGGGTTACGCCATCAAGCGGCGAAAGTGCCCGGCGACGGCGCGGTTCCAAAATGCAGGCCCCGGTGATAGTAAGTACGGGAGTGCGTTATCGGCGCGGGGAAATTTCAAGGGCGCGAGAGTGGCCGATCGAGGGCGAAAATCAGGCGACGGGCGCGACGGCGGCGCCTTCGCCGCCAGGCTTCGCAAGGAGATCGAGGGCGAGGTGCTGTTCGACCGCTTCAGCCGCGGCCGCTACAGCACCGACGCCTCGATCTACCAGATCGAGCCCGTCGGCGTCGTCATCCCCAAGAGCGCCTTGGACATCACCTCCGCCATCGCCATCGCGGCGGCGGCAGGCGTGCCGGTTCTGCCGCGCGGCGGCGGCACCTCCCAATGCGGCCAGACGGTGGGCAAGGCGCTGGTGCTCGACACCTCCAAATATCTCAAAGGCGTCCTCGAGATCGACACCGACGCCCGGCGGGTGACGGTCGAACCCGGCATCGTGCTCGACCGGTTGAACGCCATCCTCCAGCCCCACGGCCTGTTCTTCCCGGTCGATCCGTCGACGGCTTCGCGCGCCACCATCGGCGGCATGGCCGGCAACAACAGCTGCGGCGCGCGGTCGATCCGCTACGGCAACATGGTCCACAATGTCCACGCCATCGACGCCGTGCTGGCCGACGGCGAGCATTTGCGGTTCGCCGAAACGCCGGCGGACCTCGATAGCCTCGGCGGACCGGCGCGCTATCAGGCATTGGTGCGGCGGATGCGGGCGCTGGGGGCGCGCGAGGCGGGCGAGATCGCGGCGCGTTTCCCCAAGCTGCTGCGCCGCATCGGCGGCTACAACATCGACACGCTGGGGCCGGAAGGTCACAACATGGCCCGTCTTCTGGTCGGCTCCGAAGGCACGCTCGGCTTCTTTACCCAAATCGAGCTCGACCTTCAGCCGATCCCGGCGCACCGCGTCATGGGGGTGTGCCACTTCCCGAGCTTCTATCAGGCGATGGACGCGACCCGGCACATCGTCACGCTGGAGCCGAGCGCGGTGGAACTGGTGGACCGCACGATGATCGATCTGGCGCGCGAGATCGACATGTTCCGCCCGGCGATCGAGCGC
>JADFPK010000065.1 GCA_022562375.1 Pseudomonadota bacterium | reverse complement strand
CGCCCTGGCGTCGGCGGGGCGTATCGTGCCCATCGTCTTGGACCTGTTCACCCCCCGGCGCGTCATCGACATCGGCTGCGGCAGCGGCGCGTGGCTGGCGGTTTTTCGCGAACACGGGGTCGAAGACATCCTCGGGCTGGACGGCGTCTGGATCGATGAGGACGAGCTGAAAATTCCGCGCCAACGCTTCCGCCGCGCCGACCTCCGACAGCCCCTCGAGATCGAGGGAGAATTCGACTTGGCGCTTTCGCTCGAGGTCGCCGAACATCTTCCCCCGGCGCGCGCCGAGGGCTTCGTCGCCGATCTTGCGGCCCTCGCTCCGGTGGTGCTTTTCTCGGCGGCGATACCGTTTCAGGGCGGGTCGCACCACGTCAACGAGCAGTGGCCGGACTATTGGGCCGGGCACTTCAAATCCCACCGCTTCGAGGCCATCGACGTCATCCGCTTCCAGGTGTGGAACGACCCCGAGGTGAGCCCGTGGTACAAGCAGAACATCCTCATCTTCGCCCGTGACGACGCGATTCGCGCCGCTGGGCGTTTGCGCGATGCCTGGCGCGCCACCCCCAAGGGGGCGCTGGCACTGGTCCATCCGGAATACTTCCTGGGTAAAGTGAAAGGCGCCCATCCGGGCTTCGGCCGGTGGCTCGGGATGGCGCCCAAGGCCCTAAGGCATTCCCTCGACCGGCGTTTCCGGCGCCAAGGCGCGCAAGACCCCTAAGCATCCGGAAAGCTCGGGCGATAGATGGAAGCGGAACTCCTGCCGGACATACAGAAGGTCGTTCGGCCCAACGAGCATATATTGCGGCGGCACGGCATCGCGCTCGGCAAGGACGCCAGGATCCTGGATTTCGGTTGTTGGAGCGGGCGCCACACCTACGAATACCTGGACGCGGGATACCGGCGGGTGGTCGGTTTCGATATCGAGGATCACGTCAGTCTCCGCCAGGATGAGGACCGCGATCGCTTCCATTTTTCGGCGCCCGGGGGAACCTACCATATCCCCTTCCCCGACAATCATTTCGATTTCATCACATCGATTTCGGTGTTCGAGCATGTGACCAACCAGGCGGAGGCCATCACCGAGATCGCGCGCGTCCTCAAGCCCGACGGAGCCACCCTCCATGTATTCCCGTCGCGCTGGCGGCCGATCGAGCAACACATATTCGTTCCGTTCGGCGGCGCCATACAGGCGCGCTGGTGGATGTCGCTTTGGGCGCGACTCGGCATCCGCGCCGGAGGTCAACGGAACCTCACCGCGCGGGAAGTCGTTTCGAGCAATCTTGCCTTTTGCGCGACCGGCATCCGCTATCTGGATTTCGAAGACATCGACGCGCTCTGGCGAAACCGATTCGCCTCGGTGGAATACGCCGAAGCCGCCTTCATCGAGAGTACGCGGCACGTTTCGACGGTGTCTCGGATCATGCATCCGCTGATCAAGGCGCTTCCGGGATTTCTGGGTCTCTACCGTTTCGCCCACACTCGGGTCGTTCTTGCACGACGGCCACGCTGAACCTTTGGAGCCGGTCGGCGCCCCGACCAGCCTGACTTGCCTGGCCCGGCCTTTCGGCCGCCGCCCCAGCCACCGAAATCCCGCCCTCGTGGCGGGGTTGATTACCCCCCGACCTTGCCTCACTCCCCGATCTTGAAGGTATCGGCGATGGCCAGGAGATGGCGCAGGCGGCGTTCGTTCATGGTGGTGATCTCGGTGTAGTACCAATGCCCTCGCGCCTGCTGGAGCCTGAGCACCAGATACTGGCGGATCGGCCCGGCGGTGAAGACGCAGTAGAGCTCATCGAAGGCGCCGGTGGCGTTGTAGCCCTTGCCCGGCGCGTCGCACGATTCGAGCGGCAGGCGCGCCACCTGCTCGGCCATCTTCATCAATTCCGGCACCGCCTTGCGCAGGGCGTCGAAGAAGGGATCGGAGAACGGGCTGTCGGGGCTGTCGAACACCGAGCCGGGGTTGTCCGCCTGGCCCAGATCCAGCGTGAGGCGCCGTTGCAGCCATGCCGCCGGGTCCTTGACCGCGCCCGCCACCTGGTTGAGGTCTATCGCGCTCAGATCCGAAAACGGGCCGGGATCGGGGCTGACGGTGAGGATCGGGCGCCATTTGCCGTGGGGCGGAAAATCGTCCCCCTTGGCGGCATGGAAGCCGTCGGGGATGTCGAAGCTCTGGGCCAGGACCGGCCCCGGCGCCAGGGCCATGAGAACGGCGAGGCCCAAGGGTTTGACGGCGGCGCCGGGACGGGTGAAGAGCCTGTTCATGGTGGGGTTCTCTCATCGAACATGGAGGCCGGGTAGAGGCAAAACCTTGGCCCGGGGCGCTGATTCTTAACTGGCGGCGCCTGGCGCCGGTGTCAAGGGAAGGGCAGTGCCGCCGTCCGCCGGTGCGGACGGGCGAAGGGCGAAATCCGGCCGCCGAGGCGGATGGCCGGGCCAAGGACGCGCGGAGGGGCGGGCGCGGGATTCCCTGGTCAGGATCAAAAATCGTTCGGCCGCGCCGCCTTGCCGCCCCGGCGGCGGCATGAAAATCCCCGCCGGGCTCGCTTCGTAATTTCTATTGGCGGTGGTCCGTCAACCGCCCGAGCCGGAGGACGCGGCATGGGTGGTGGTGGCGGCCTTGGTGGCGGTGTAAACGATCCGCTCGGCCGGGAAGCGGGCGGTTACCGTGGTGCCGACGCCGAGCTTGCTTTGCAGGTCGAACGATCCGCCATGTATTTCGACCAGGGACTTGGTCAGCGGCAGGCCGAGGCCGGTGCCGTCGTATTTACGGCTAAGCTCGCTGTCGACCTGGCTGAAGGGTTCGAGCGCCTTGGGGATATCCTCGAGCGCGATGCCGATACCGTTGTCGGTAACCTGCAGCACGAAGCCGCCGAGGGGGCGGAACCAGGCCTTTAGCATGACCTCGCCGCCGGGGTCGGTGAACTTGACGGCGTTGGACAGGAGGTTGATGACGATCTGTTTGAGCTTGCGCCCGTCGGCGCGGAGCATGGGCAAGTCGTCGGGAATCTCGCAGGTGAGTTTCAAGTCCTTGTCGAAGGCGCGTTCCTTCACCAGGGTCAGGCAGGAGCGAAGGATGCTGGTGACGTCGATGGTCTCCTCGCACAATTCGATCTTACCGACCTCGATCTTCGACAGATCGAGAATGTCGTTGATCATCGATAAAAGGTGCTGGCCCGATTCGTTGATGTCATCGGCGTATTCCAGAAATTTGGGATTGCCGACCGGGCCGAGCGTCCCCTTCTGCATGACCTCGGAAAAGCCGATGATGGCGTTCAACGGCGTGCGCAGCTCGTGGCTCATATTGGCAAGGAACTCAGATTTGGTGCGGTTGGCGGCCATCGCCTCCTCCATTGCTATGCGCAGCTCTTCCTCTGCTCTTTTCCAACTGGTGACGTCACGCAGGAACGCGGTGAAGACGTGTTTGCCGTTCAACTCGAGGTGGGATATCGAGATTTCGCACGGGAACACCGACCCGTCCTTGCGCAGACCAAAGACTTCCCGCAGTTCACCCATGATCCGCGCGGTCTCCGGAGAATCGCCGAAATTTTTGACATGACGCTTGTGTGCTTGGGCGAACCCCGAAGGCAGAAGCATGTCGAGCGGCTTTCCCAGGACCTCTGCCGCGCCGTAGCCGAATATGTTTTCGGCGCCTTTGTTGAAGATCTCGATGTTCTGTTCTTCGTCCATGGAAATTATGGCGTCATCGGCGATCTCGAGGATACCGGCGAAGCGGCGCCGCGATTCCACGAGTTCCTTTTCCGTGCGCCTGCGTTCGGTGATGTCGGTGAAGGTGGTGACACAGCCTCCCTCCGGCAGGGGGTCGCGTTGGATGGCCAGGACGGTGCCGTCCGGGCGCGTGCGCTCGATGCCGACGGCGCCGCCCCGACGCGCCCGATCGATGCGCTCTCTCACCTTTTCCTCCACATCCCCGGGGCCGTATTCGCCCCGTTCGGCGTTGAACCGGAAGAAATCCGCGTACGGCATGCCCAAACGAAGGAAGTCAGGCGGCAGGCCCTGGAGATCGATGAATTTTTGGTTGTAGGCGACAAGCTTGAGATCGGCGTCATAGACGGAGATGCCCTGGGACATGCTCTCGAACGTCGTCTCCAAGAGGGCCGACTTCTCGGCGATTTCCCGCTCCGCCTTCTTGCGCTCGGTGATGTCGGTTAAGGTGGTGACGTCGCCGCCATCCGGCATCGGTTCGCGATGACCGGCGATGACCCGGCCGTCCGGCAGGGTGCGCTCGCGCCGTGCCCTGTCGCCCTTTCGCCGTGCCGCCACGCGCTCACGCACCAGCGCGTCGATGTCGGCGACGGGTCCGTACTCGCCGCGTTCGGCATTGAAACGGATGATTTCCTCCAAGGGCATGCCAATGCGAATAAAACCAGGCGGATAGCCCCTGAAATCGATGTATCGCTGGTTGAAAGCGGCGAGCTTGAGATCTGCGTCGATGACCACAAGGCCCTGGGACATGTTCTCGAACGTGGTGTCGAGAAGCGCCGATTTCTGCTCGATCTCCCGTTCCACGCTCCTGATCTCGGTGATGTCCTGGACGGTGCCACTGATGCGAACGGGCTTTCCCGAGGGATCGGACTCGACCTCTCCGTGTGAGTGTATGATCCTCTCTAGTGTGTCCGGCCGGACGATGCGGTACTCGACGTCCAGGGAAGCCTTTTCATCGAGCGCCTTTCGCGCCGCCTCCTTGAAGAGTTCCCGGTCGGCGGGATGGATGTACTCGATAAAGGCCTCGTAGGTGCCCGCGAAACTCTCCGGCGTGATGCCGAAGATGTCGTAAATCTGATCCGACAAGTCTACCTTGCCGCTCTCGATGCCCCACTCCCAGTTGCCAAGCCGCGCGATGCGCTGGGCGTTGAGAAGGCGTGCCTCACTCTTACCCAGTTTGTCGGTGATGGTGAATACACCGTTACCTATGGCGCCGAAGCCAGTGGTGATGGCGACGACCGCGACCAGCGTCAGGGTCCAGGGATAATTGTGGTGCAGATCCTCCATGACCGCCATGGCCTTGCTCATCGGCATGAACAACGGCAACACATGCATCGTCGCGAGATCGAAGAGATAAAACAGCGCGATCGAGGACAGGCCGAGAACGAGTGCGGAGAAGCCAAGGGAAGTGGTCGCACCCGGGAATTTTCTTCTGTGGTTTAAGAAAACCCAGAACGAGTATCCGGCGGCCCCAATGATGAGAACATCGATAACCGTCATCAGTGTGATGGAATCCCAAATCATCGTCGGTCCCGCAACTCAGTGAACTGTCGGCAGATGGGTCCTAGGCCGTCGAAGGTTTGCTCCAAAAGCTTCGGATTCATAAGCGGTTCTCGCCCAAACTTGCTGGCAGGAAACGCTGCTCGCGGCATCGGTCGGCCCTACCGGCAGCGCCGGGGTCGCGAGTGGTGCGCAAAGGGCGAAAACCGGATGTGTTGCGCGCAATAGCCGGGCCAGCGCCGTCTTCCGTCCGTCCCCGCCAGGCCCCGGGCGGGGTATCGGTCCGGCCGGCCGGTGATGCCTTGAGCGCGCCGATAGAGTGGAACTGGCGGAGGATTTGGATCATCGCCGCCAATTCGTCCGTTTTGCCGGAGGGTTGCGGGCGCGGCGAGACCCACCCGCCCCGGCCGCCAAAAGACAACGTCCGCGCCCGGTTCAACATCCCGTAGCCTCCGGTTCGGTGTAATCCGCAAGCTCCCTGAGGCCCTTGATGTCGAGGATCGTCGCGGTGTCGTGCTCCAGCTTGAGCAGCCCCTCCTGTCGCAGGACCTGGAGGGTGCGGCTGACATGGACCTTGGTCAGGCCGAGCGCATCGGCGACGTGCTGTTGGCGCGGGAGGAAGGTGAAGGAATGGCCGTCCACCATGTCGCGCGCGCTCAGCTGACCGAAGATTTCGAGAACCAACCGGGCGATGCGCTCCTTCGCCGGACGCCGGCCGAGGTCCGAAAGCCGCCGGTCCCGGGAGGCTTGGCTGGAGGCCATATACTTCAGCAGTTCCCATTCATATTCGGGCTTGCGCCTGAGAAGATCGCGGAACTTCTCCTTGTCGAACACGCACAGGCTGACGGATGTCAGGGTCTGCGCCGAATGAGGCATGGCCTTGAACCAAAGCGCGTGGAGGCCGATGAGGCTTCCCGGCAACAGGAAATCGAGGATCTGGCGGCGCCCGTCGGGCAACAGCTTGTAGGTGAAGGCCCAGCCATCGTAAAGCGTGAACAGCTCGTCGGCGCCCTTTTGCTCCCAGAAGATGTTTCGCCTCGGCGGAACGACCCGATCGCTCGACCTGGCGGACTGGAGGAATTTCAGGGAGCCGGCGGGCACGCCCGAATAGGCCGCGAACTTGCGGACGGGGCATTTGGCACAGGGGCCGGGCTGAAGCGGGGGCAACCTTAATCGTGCCGCTGGTCTGGCCATTTCCTTCACTCCACTCGAAGTCAGGGGACGGCGAGGACGAGACTTTTTTGGCGCAATACCTACGATTGTCACTGCTAAATCCCCCCTTACGCGATCCCCGAAACACGCCGGACAATGCGCGGCATTGATGTGAACGTAGCCGGTTAATTACATGGGTTAAATTCGGAATAGTACGTAAGTAATCCTACTTACACCGTCCCGCGCAACGTGACGGTGTCGCGCCATCCGTCGGGAGAAGGGAGCTCGGTAGAGACCGGATTTTGCGGTGGTTATGCGCCGTTGCCGCGGCGTTCCTGACGGTCTTCGAAGACGCTGAGAATAGTGCTGAGAAGGAGCTCGTCGCGCAGGGGTTTTTCGAGCATCGCCGAGGCGCCGGCGCGGGTGGCCCTTGCCTTCGTCGCCGCATCGCCATGCCCGGAAATGAGGATCACGCAGGCATCGGAATGCTGGGCGGCGAGGATTTCCAGGACCTCCAGGCCATTCAGACCCGGCAGCCTGAGATCGAGTAGGACGCAGGCGCGATCCGGCAGGCTCGCCTGTTCCAGAAACGACTCGCCGGATTCATAGGTCTCTACCGTAAAACCAATGGATTCAAGCAGTTGTTGCAGGGAATCGCGCACAGCCGGGTCGTCGTCGACGACAAAAATCGCCGACTCTAAGGCATCGAAGGAACTCTGTTTCATTCGCCCTATTCTTTGCGAATGAAGGGCGGATGCCTAGTCAGGAATAGTACCTATCGAAGATCGGGTGGCCCGAACCACCGCCCCAATCGTACCCGGAAGCCGGGTTACATCGTGGCCCCGGCCGCCCGTCAAGTCCGCAACGGGTCGATGCCGCCCGTCAGCGCCATCCGCACCAATTGGGAGAGGCTCTTGGCCTGCATCTTGGCCATCACCCGGGCGCGGTGGATCTCGACGGTCCTGGGGCTGATGCCCAACTCATAGGCGATCATCTTGTTCTGGTGGCCGATGATCAACTGGTCGAGCACTTCGCGTTCGCGGGGGCTGAGAAGGGCGATCCGGGCCGCCGTTTCTGCCACCGCCGGACCCATACCGGCGCCTGGCGGGCCGGACTCGAGGGCATGGTCCACGCTTTCGAGTATGGTGTCGTCCGAGTAAGGTTTTTCGATGAAGTCGACGGCCCCGGCCTTCATCGCCTTGACGGCCATCGGGACGTCACCGTGGCCGGTGATGATGACGATGGACAATTTGTGCGGACGCGCCGCGAGTTTTTGCTGCAACTCGAGGCCGGTCATATCCGGCATTCTGACGTCGAGCAGCAGGCATCCGCGCCGCGACGGATCATGAGCGTCGAGGAATTCCTGGCCGGAGGCGTAGGTCTCGACGCTCAGGCCCTCGGTCTCGAGCAGGGCCTTGAGCGATTCCCGGACCGCGTCGTCGTCGTCGACGACGAAAATGGGGGTCTCATTCGTCATTATCTTCGGCTCCATCGGGGGCCAAGGGCAATGTGAAGTGGAAGACCGTCCCGCCGTCGGGATTCGGCGTCGCCCACAAGCGGCCGCCATGGGCCTCGACGATCGAGTGGCTGATCGAAAGGCCGATGCCCATGCCCCCGGCTTTGGTCGTCACGAACGGTTGGAAAAGCCTTTCCTCGACCTCCTCCGCGAGTCCCGGTCCGGTATCGCTAATGGCGATTTCGACCGTATTTTCGTGATCAAGCGCCGTCTTTATGGTGAGGTCGCGCTTCTCCGACGCCGCCATCGCTTCGACGCCGTTGCGCACCAGGTTCATGACGACCTGTTGGATCTGTATCTCATTGATGTTGACCGGCGGTAATTCGCTACCGAGCTCCAAATCGAGCCGGATGCCGGCGCGCGCGGCGCCGATCAGTCCCAGCGCCGACGCTTCCTCCACCACCTTGTTGATGTCGCCCGCGGCGCGCGCCGCCTCTCCCTTTTCGACGATCTCCCTGAGGCCGCGCATGATGGCGCCGGCGCGGTCGGCCTGGTCCAGCGCCTTGTCCATCATCCGATAGGCCTTTTCGGAAACCACCCCGCCGCCCTTTTTCATCATCCTTCGGCCGGCCTGGACATAGTTCATGATCGCCGCCAGCGGCTGGTTGAGTTCATGGGCGAGCGCCGAGGACAATTCTCCCATGGCGCTCTGGCGCGAGACGTTGAGCAACTCCGTCTGCAGCTCGTGAAGCCGCGTATCCCTCGCCCTGAGCGCCGTCTCCGTCTTCTTGCGTTCGGTGATGTCGGTGAAGGTGACGACCGCCCCGACGACTTCACCGTCCTTCCTCACCGGAAAGGACCGGTACTCGGCTGGGAAGCTGGTGCCGTCGCGGCGCCACAGGACCTCGTCGTCGACCTCGGTGCTCGCACCCCGCCTGAAGGCCTGATAAATTTGGCACTCCTCTACCGGGTAGGGCGCGCCGTCCACCCGGGTGTGATGGATGAGACCGTGCATGTTCCTGCCCAGGAGATCGTCCGGTTCGTCATAGCCCAGGAGATCGAGACAGGCGGGGTTGCAGAAGGTGCAGTTCCCGTCCGAATCGAGACCGTAGATCGCCTCGCCGGTGGAGCGAAGCAGGAGGCTCAGCTGTTCCTCGCTCTCGCGCAGCGCCGCCTCGGCCCGTTTGCGCTCGGTGATGTCGGTGAAGGTGGTGACACAGCCTCCCTCCGGCAGGGGGTCGCGTTGGATGGCCAGGACGGTGCCGTCCGGGCGCGTGCGCTCGATGCCGACCGCGCCGCCCCGACGCGCCCGATCGATGCGCTCTCT
>JADFPK010000064.1 GCA_022562375.1 Pseudomonadota bacterium | reverse complement strand
GTCCTCGTGGTATTTCGCGCGCTTCTGCTCGCCCCAGGCGGAGGCGCCGTTCGACCGCCGGGCGGTCGATTACTGGCTGCCGGTGGACCAGTATATCGGTGGCATAGAACATGCCGTCCTGCACCTGCTGTACTCCCGCTTCTTCACCCGGGCGCTCGGCCGCAATTCCTATCTCGATCTCGATGAGCCGTTCGCGGGGCTGTTGACCCAGGGCATGGTGTGCCACGAAACCTACCGGGACCAGCACGGCGGGCGGATTTTCCCGGACGAGGTCCGGCACACGGCCGACGGCAAGACAGTGCTTTCGGCCGACGGCTCGCCGGTTACGGTGGGCCGTTCGGTCAAAATGAGCAAGTCCTACAAGAATGTCGTCGACCCGGCGGCGATCATCGATGCTTACGGCGCCGACGCCATTCGCCTGTTCATGTTGTCGGACAGCCCGCCGGAACGGGATCTCGATTGGACCGATTCAGGGATAGACGGCGCGTCGCGCTACATCCAGCGGTTATGGCGCCTGGTCCACGAGGCGCTTCCTTCCCTGCCGCCGCCGGGCACGCCCGCCGTGGAAGACGGCGCCGAGGGGTCCGAAATCCGCCGCGCCATTCACAAGACCATCGCGGCGGTAACCGGCGACCTCGAGAAGTTCCATTTCAACCGCGCCATCGCCCGGGTGCGCGAATTGACCAATGTGCTGGGCGAGATGGCCCCAGGAAACGGGGAGCACGGAGGGACGCGGCGCGAAGGTCTGGAGACGGTGGTGCGGCTGATCGCGCCGATGATGCCCCATCTGGCCGAGGAGTTGTGGCGCGCGCTTGGCCATGAGACACTTATGGTGGATATGCCTTGGCCGGAGGTGGACGAGGCGCTGCTCGTCGACGAAAAGGTAACCATGGCGGTGCAGGTCAACGGCAAGCTCAGGGGCACCATCGAGCTGCCGCGCGACGCCGCCCGCGAAGAGGTGGAAGCGGCGGCCCTGGCATTACCGAAGGTAGCGGCGGCGACCGCCGGCAAGCGAGTCCGCAAGGTCATCGTCGTGCCCAACAGGATCGTCAATGTCGTGGCTTAGGCGCCCAGCGCCGCTGGCGCTGCCGCTGGCGCTGCTGATCGTTCTCGGGGCCTGCGGATTCCGGCCGCTTTATTCCGAGCGCCATAACGCCGGCGTGACGGCGGAGCTGGCGGCGACCCGAATAGAGCTCATCGCCGACCGCACCGGCCAGAAGCTCCACAACTTCCTGCTCGACCGGTTCAATCCCAAAGGTCTGGCGGCCCGGCCCCGTTACGGGCTCAAGGTCAAAGTCCTGACGCAGCGCCGCGAACTCGGCATCCGCAAGGACGAGACCGCCACCCGCGCCAACCTCACCCTTACGGCGCGCTATACGCTCCGCGATTGGCGAACCGGCCGGTCACTGTATGAAGGTTTCAGCCGCTCCACCAACAGCTACAACATCCTCGAGTCCGACTTCGCCACCTTGGCGGCGCTCAACGATGTCACCACCCGGGCCGCCCGCGAATTGAGCGAGAAGATCAAGACCCGGCTCTCGATCTTCTTTTCCCAAGCAAGACGGCCGCGGTGAGATCGTTCGCCATGCGGTTTCCGGTGGGAATCCCGGCGTCATGAAGATCGCCGCCGGTAAAATCGACGGTTTCGTGGAGAAGCCCGCGCCCGGGATTCACGCCGTCCTCGTCTACGGACCCGATTCCGGGTTGGTGACGGAGCGGGCGGAGGTCCTTATCGAGGCCGTGGCCGGCACGCTCGACGATGCCTTTCGCATCTCGGAGATCGGCGCGGGGGAGCTTCGGAACGATCCGGCGCGTCTCGGGGACGAAGCGGCGGCGCTGTCGCTTACCGGCGGGCGCCGGGTGGTGCGCATTCGCCAGGGGACCGACAGGTTGAGTGAGATGCTCGCTCCTATTCTCGAGGACGGCCCGGCGCGCGATGGGGACGACGGGGCGATGATCGTCATCGAGGCGGGCCCGCTCGGGCCGCGCTCGGCGCTGCGCCGCCTGGTCGAAGCCGCGCCCAACGCCGCTGCGCTTGCCTGCTACGGCGACGAAGGGCGTGGCCTCGAGGCGATAATTCGCCAAACACTGGCGGCGAACGGCCTCGGCGCCGGGCCCGAGACCCTTGCCTACCTTTGCGCCCATCTTGGCGGTGACCGTATGATCACCCGCAATGAGATCGCCAAGCTGGCGCTTTATGTCGGGGGCGAGAGCGAGGTCCGCCTGGCCGACGCCGAGGCCTGCATCGGCGATTCGGCGGCACTCGGCCTCGACGATCTCATCGATCAGGCGGCGACCGGGAAGCGCGCCGAGCTCGACCGGACCTTGTGCCGCCTTTATCTCGAGGGGACGAGCCCGATCACCGTCCTACGCGCCACGGCGCGCCACTTCCAGAGACTTCATTACGTATCCGGAACGATTGCCGCCGGTGAGCCCATGGACCTGGCGATCAAGGCGCTGCGGCCACCCCTGTTCTTCAAGAGAAAAACGAACTTCCAGGCGCAACTCCAGCAGTGGCCTCCCGAACGCCTCGCCGCCGTCCTGGCGTCGCTGACCCGCGCCGAGGCCGATTGCAAGACCACCGGCATGCCGGCCGGCGCCATCTGCGCCCGTGCTTTGATGAGGATCGCTTACGATGCCAGGCGGTCCGGGTCCGGGCGAAGCCGGCCTGCTTGAAGCGCCCGGCCTGCTTGAACCACTAGGCCTGCACGCGGTCCAAAGGGCGTCCTGAAACAGATTCCGCTACACCTGGCGGTTGAGTAAGGCTACTTCTCTTCGTCGTCTCGCCGGGGCGGGATGAACGGGTTGCTTCCCTGGAACGGCTCATCCGGCTTTGGCGCGCCTTTGGCCGGCCCCTCTTCCTCCGGTTTTAGCGACGGCACCGCTCTCGGCGGGCCAAACGCCGCCGGCCGGTCTTCCGGTTCGGTTCGCCTTTCACTTTCGGGTGAAGTGACCCCTTTCCCTTCGTCCCGATCCGCCGCCTGGCCACCGGCGCCGGTCGGCTTTGCCGGCCCGGCCGCGAACCCCTCGGCCAGCCCTTCGACGATCCGATCCATGACTTCATCGGACAAGTCGTCCGAAGGCCCATCGGCTGACCCGTCCGCCGGCGCCGGGCCGGCCTTGGCCGCCGGGACTCCCTGGTTCGCCGCGAGGGAATCTTGGTTCAGACGTCTGAGCACGTCGTCGAGTTGCTCCAGCGTCCGGTAGTGGATGCTGAGCGTGCCGCCCTTGCCGTCGAAGGAAATGACGGTCTTGAGGCCGAGGGTATTGGAGAGATGACGTTCGAGGGCGAGCAGATCGGCATCCTTTGGTGCCGAGCCCGGGCCCGGTTCCTTAATTTCGGTGCCCTTGGTCCTCGCCCGCTGGACCAGGCGCTCGGTCTGGCGCACGTTGAGTCCCCGCTTCACCACCTGGCCGGCAAGCCCGGCCGCGTCCCCGGCATTGAGGAGCGCGCGGGCGTGGCCCGCGGTCAGCGCCCCGTCCTGAAGCATGTTCTTGACCGCGTCGGGCAGGTTCAAAAGGCGCATCGTGTTGGCGACATGGCTGCGGCTCTTGCCCACCGACCGGGCGAGGTTTTCCTGAGAGTGGTTGAATTCCTCCAGCAACCGGCGGTAGCCGCCCGCCTCCTCGAGAGGATTGAGATCCCGGCGCTGGATATTCTCCACCAGGGCGATCTCCAGGGAGTCCCGGTCCGAAAGCTCCTTGATGATGACCGGAACATCGTGAAGCTTGGCCAGTTGCGCCGCCCGCCAGCGGCGTTCGCCGGCGACGATTTCGTAGGCGTTGGGCTTTTGCGGATGGCGGCGCACGACGATCGGCTGGATGATGCCCTTGGCGCGAACCGATTCGACAAGCGACTCCATGTGTTCCTGGCTAAAATTCCGGCGCGGTTGCAAGCGGCTGGGATGAAGCAGCTCCACCGGCACCACGCGCGATTGGCGGAGACGCTCGAAGCCGGTCTCTTCCTCGCTTTCCTCGCCGAAAAGCGCCGCCAGGCCGCGCCCGAGACTCTGGTCACCACGCTTGGGCCGCGTGTCCTCCAGTTTCATAGCGAAATCTCCCGCTCACGGCGCAGCACCTCGGAAGCCAGGTGAATATAGGCTTGGGATCCGGCACACTGCGTGTCGTAAAGCAAAACCGGTTTGCCGTGGGACGGCGCTTCCGACACCCGCACATTGCGTGGAATGACGGTCTGGTAAACCTTGTCGCCGATGAAGCCGCGAACGTCCGTCGCCACCAGGCCGGACAGGTTGTTGCGGGTATCGAACATGGTCAGAACGACGCCCTGAAGCCGCAACCGTGGGTTGAGTTTTGCCTTGACCCTATCGATCGTCTTGAGAAGGTGCGTCAGGCCTTCCAAAGCAAAAAACTCGCACTGGAGCGGCACCAACACCGCGTCGGCCGCCACCAGCGCGTTCAAGGTCAACAGTCCCAGCGTCGGCGGACAGTCGATCAGCACATAGTCGTATTTCAATACATAGTCGAAGTTCGGCGCCGCCCGGGCCAGGGCGTCGCGCAGGGCATATTCCCGGTGATCCATATCCATCAACTCGAACTCGGCGCCGGCCAAATCGACCGACGAGGGCACCACCGCCAGGCCCGGCACCATGCAAGGCACCGTCGCCTCGGCCAGCGACGCGCGAGAGAGCAGCACGTGATAGGAGGTGACGGTGCGCTGGCCGCGGCCGATGCCAAGGCCGGTGCTGGCGTTTCCCTCGGGATCGAGGTCGATGATCAGGACTTTCTTCTCGACGGCGGCGAGCGCGGTGGCGAGATTGATGGCGGTGGTGGTCTTGCCGACACCGCCCTTCTGGTTGGCGACGGCGATAATCCGCGACTTTCGCCGGGCGCCTAGCCCGCCATCGCCATTATCGGGGACACTAGAGCTGTTGTCCGTGGGATCGGTCACGGAAAATTTGCCTCAACCGGAGAACGACGCCGGAGGAATCCGAGTCGCTTGGAAACCGTTCGACGCGCATAGTCCACTTTTTTGCCGCCTCGGTCAATTCCTCATCGGCCTTTTTTCCCTTCAAAAAGAGACATTCGCCTTCCCGGCCGACGAACGGCTCGGAAAATGCGAGTAACTTGTGCAGCGGCGCCACGCTTCTGGCGGTGACGATGTCGGCGGCGAAAGGGGTCAGCGACTCTACCCGGAAAGGTTGAATCGTTATCTCGGTGTTTGTTTCCCTGGCCACCGTCGCCAGGAACGCGCATTTGCGCCGATTGGATTCGACCAGGTGCACCACGCCCGCCCCCATGATCGCCAGGACCAGACCGGGAAAACCGGCGCCGCTGCCGATATCGACGATCACCGGCGCCCGGCCGGCGCCGCCAGGCGGAAGGTAGCGGGCGAGTTGGGCGCTATCGAGCATATGGCGCCGCCAGGCATCCTCGAGGCTTCGCCGGCCGACCAGATTGATCGTCGCCTGCCATTTTTTCAGGAGGCGCAAATAAACCCGGAGCCGCCCCAATGTTTCACGTGAAACACCGGTCAGACGTTGGAACTCCTCGGCCGTGAGCCTGTCGTCCATGGTGAGAAGTCCGGGCTAACCCCGCGGATGCCGCGATTCTACTTTTCCGCCAACGCGTTAAGCGCTCAGGCGTAGGCCGCGGCGCTTGACGAAGCCGAGAAGCGCGGTCAGCGCCGCCGGTGTGATCCCGGGGATTCGCGCCGCCGCGCCAAGGGTCGCGGGCCGGGCGGCCGTCAGCTTCTCCCGCGCCTCGGTGGACAGGCCGCCGACACGCCCATAATCGATGTCGTCGGGCAGTGCCAACGCCTCGTCGCGGCGAAAAGCGCGGATATCGGCCGCTTGGCGGTCGATATAACCGGCATAGTGGGCATCGATCTCGAGTTGCTCGGCGATTTCACGGCGAATCCCCCTCAATTCCGGCCACATCGCCGCGAGGCGGGAAAGGTCGATGCCGGGATAGGCCAGGAGCGTGAAGGCGCTGCGGCGCACGCCGTCCTGATTGATCTTGAACCCGGCGCGCGCGAGTTCCGCCGGCGTCGCCTGCAACCGCTCCACTTGCGCCCGGGCGGCGGCGAGGCGGGCCATCTTGGCGCCGAAGACCCGCGATCGCGCCGTCCCCACCGCGCCGACCGCCTCTCCCCTGGCGGTAAGGCGTTGATCGGCGTTGTCGGCGCGCAACAACAACCGGTATTCGGCCCTGGAGGTGAACATACGGTAGGGCTCCACGACCCCGAGTGTCACCAGATCGTCTATCATCACGCCGATATACCCGTCCGCCCGGTCGAGGACGAACCCCGGACCCTGGTTCTGGGCCCGGGCGCCCCGGCCTCCCGCCGCCAGCGCCGCGTTGATCCCCGCCATCAGGCCCTGGGCCGCCGCTTCCTCGTAACCGGTGGTGCCGTTGATCTGCCCGGCGAGGAACAAACCCGGCACGCGGCGGGTCTCGAGGGTCGGGCGGAGTTCCCTGGGGTCGATATAGTCATATTCTATGGCATATCCGGGCCGGCGCATGACGGCGCGGCCCAGCCCCGGTATGGTCTTGATCAGTGCTTCCTGGATCTCGCGCGGGAGCGATGTCGAAATCCCGTTCGGATAGACCGTATCATCGTTAAGCCCTTCTGGCTCAAGGAAAATCTGGTGCCGCGCCCGGTCGGGGAAACGCACCACCTTGTCCTCGATAGAGGGACAATAGCGCGGGCCCTTACTCTCGATCTGGCCGCTGTAGATCGGCGCGCGGTGGAGATTTCGCCGGATGAGGTCATGGGTCGCCGGCGTCGTCGCGGTGATGTGGCAGTTTATCTGCGCCGTGGTGATGGCGGCGGTGAGATAGGAGAACGGCACCGGCGGATCGTCGCCCGGCTGGACCTCGAGGCCCCGCCAGTCGATGCTGTTGCCATCGAGCCTCGGCGGCGTCCCGGTCTTCAGCCGCCCGAGGCCGAAACCCGCCGCTTCCAAGGTGTCGGCGAGCCCGCTTGCCGGCGCCTCGCCGGCGCGGCCGGCGGGAATCTTTTCTTCGCCGATATGGATGAGGCCACGCAGGAAGGTGCCGGTGGTCAGGATCGCCACCGCCGTCGCTATGAGCTCACCGCCCGAGGTCACGACCCCGGCGATTCTACCTGCTTTATCAAGCTCTAAGTCCTCGACCGCCGCCGCCCGGATGGTCAGGTTGGGCTCGGCGGCGAGGATTTCGCCGATCGCCATCCGGTAAAGCGACCTGTCCGCCTGGGCGCGCGGCCCGCGCACCGCCGGCCCCTTGGCGCGGTTGAGCACCCGGAACTGAATGCCGGCGCGGTCGATCGCCCGGCCCATGACACCATCGAGGGCGTCGATTTCGCGCACCAGATGGCCCTTTCCGAGGCCGCCGATGGCCGGATTGCAGGACATTTCGCCGATGGTCTCGATCTTGTGGGTGAGCAGCAGGGTGCGCGCGCCCATCCGCGCCGCCGCCGCGGCGGCCTCGGCGCCGGCGTGTCCCCCACCGATGACGATGACATCGTAGTGCGACATAGCCGGGAATGTAGTGATCGCCCCCGGCGAAGTCAAAGAGCCAATGGCCGAAAACCGCTGATTTTCAAGCCGCGGAGCATTATCCGGCCGATTTACCCTGGCAACCGCCTGTAATCCGGTTGTCCGGCCCGATTTCCATCGCTTGCGGCTGGCAAACCAGGCCGGCGGCGAATGCTTAGCACGATATCGTGACGATCGCCGGCGCCGGTGGCGGAGCCGTGGGGACGAGACGGGGTCAATGAGGCGGGGCCTTGCCTGAAAGCTGGGCCTGAAAGCGGGGCTTGAATGCGTGTTTCACGTGAAACATGCCGTTATATTTATCCTATGCCACCGATTTTCCGCCGTTTCGTCACTTGCCGATACAGAAATCGCGGAAAATGACATCGAGAATGTCTTCCACCTCTACCCGGCCGGTTATCCGGCCCAGCGCCCGGACGGCGAGGCGCAAATCCTCGGCCGCCAGGGCCGCCTCCGAGGCGCCGGCGAAACGGCCGAGCGCGTCGACGCTCTGCTCGAGGGCATCGCGGTGCCTGGCCCGGGTCAAAGCCGGCGACCCGGCCAGGTCGATCCTTTGCGAAACCATTGATTCCAGACGCTCAAGAAGCTCCGCCATGCCGGCCCCGGTCTCGGCGGAGGCGATCACCACCGGCCGGCCGCCGACCCGTTCCTTCGTATCAGGACCCTGGCCCGGAGCGAGAAGATCCGCCTTGTTGAGGATGGGCACGGTGTCATCATTGACCAGGGCCAGGGTCTTGGCGTCGAGGGCGGGCCAATGGGTGATGTCGAACAGCGCCAGTGTGATGTCGGCATCCGCCGCGCGGGCCTCGGCGCGGCGGATGCCCTCGCTTTCAACCCCATCCGCGGCCTCGCGCAAGCCGGCGGTGTCGGCGACGATCACCGGGAATCCCCCGAGATCGAGATGGACCTCGATGACGTCCCGGGTGGTGCCCGCGGTCTCGGCGACGATGGCCGCGTCGCGCCGGGCGAGGGCGTTCAACAAAGTGGATTTGCCGACATTGGGGGCGCCGATGATGGCGATATGGAGGCCATCCCGCAAGCGTTCACCCCGCCGGTTGTCATCAAGATGTTGCGATATTTCCTCCTTTATCCCCAACATCTTGTGTTTTGCCTTCCGTGACAAGTCGGCCGGCAATTCCTCTTCGGTGAAATCTATTACGGCTTCGTAATGAGCCAGGCCCTCGATCAGCCGGGCCCGCCAGCCCTCGTAGATAGCGCCGAGCTCGCCCTCGAGCTGACGCCGCGCCTGGCGGCGCTGGGCCTCGGTTTCGGCGTTGACGAGATCGGCGAGTCCTTCCGCCGCGGTGAGCTCGAACTTGCCGTTCTCGAACGCCCGGCGGGTGAATTCCCCCGGCTCCGCCAGTCGCAGCCCTTCCAGGCCCCTGAGCGCCTCGGTGACCGCCGCCTCGACCGCGCGCCCACCATGGAGCTGGAACTCGACCACATCCTCGCCGGTGAAGCTCCTGGGCGCGGGAAACCACAAGCCCAGCCCGTCATCGAGGACCTCGCCGGTGGCGCGACAGCGAAGACGCACCCGAACGGCCAGGCGCGGCGGCGGCAGGGCGCGGCGGGTAAGATCGACGAACGCCCTCGCCGCCCCGGGCCCGGAGACGCGGAACACGGCGACACCGGCCCGGCCGGCGGCGCTCGCCAAGGCAAAGATGGTCTCTTCGCTCAAAACATCTCCCCCATGCCCGAACCGCCCCTCTGCCCAAAACCTAGGCACCA
>JADFPK010000063.1 GCA_022562375.1 Pseudomonadota bacterium | reverse complement strand
CGCCGCCGGGCTTTCCGGAGATCAAAAATCCGGCGCTCCATGGGGCGCGCGGCACCGCCATGACGCCCGCGAACGATTCATCCCTTACTCGATGTCGATCAGCGGCGCGAACTGCTGGCCGCCACGCCGCCGCCTCGGGGGCGGGCCGGCGCTGGCGCCAATTCGGCGTCCATTATGGGCCATGGCGCGGCGGCTGCCAATCGGCCGCCCGGCGCGCCGGGGACGCTGTTGACAGGGACACCGCCGAGGGCCGAAAATGGCACGGAGTTTCGAGAGCGGAGGGAAGAACCATGGGCCTGGCGAGGAAGTTGGCGGGGCGCATCGCCGCCATGCGTTACCAGGATCTGCCCGAGGAGGCGATCCACTGGGCCAAGATCGGCATACTCGACACCGTCGGGGTGGCCCTCGCCGGGTCGTGCGAAGACACCATGGGGATGGTCGAAAAGGTGACCGGCATGGGCGCCGGGACCGGCCCCTGCGTCATTTTCGGCTCAGACCGGCGGGCAAGCCCGCTGGATGCGGCGCTGATCAACGGCACCGCCTCCCATGCGCTCGATTTCGATGACTGCAACAACACCATGGGCGGCCATCCTTCGGCGCCGATGGTGCCGGCCTTGATCGCGCTGGGCGAAACCCTGGAAGTGAACGGCGAGGATTTCATCCTGGCCTACGTCGCCGGCTTCGAGACCGAGACCAAGATCGCGCTCGGCGTCAACTTCCACCACTATGAGAAAGGCTGGCATCCGACGGCGACGCTTGGAACCTTCGGCTCCGCCGCCGCCTGCGCCAAGCTTCTCGGTCTCTCCGTCGCCGAGACCGAGACGGCGCTGGCGATCGCGGTCTCCCTGGCGTCAGGGGTCAAGGCCAATTTCGGCACCATGACCAAGCCGCTGCATATCGGCCATTGTTCGCGCAACGGCTTGTTCGCCGCCCTCCTGGCGCGGGAAGGCTTCACCGCCAATGGCGAGGCCTTCGAGCACAAGCAGGGGTTCCTCAACGTGTTCAACGGCCCGGGAAACTTCGATATGCAAAAAACCCTCGATCATTGGGCCGATCCGCTCGACATCGTCAAGCCCGGGCTGGCGGTCAAGCAGTATCCTTGCTGCGGCAGCACCCATTCGGCGATCGACGCCATGCTCGAGATCGTGCGCCAGCGGCATCTCGCGCCCGGCAACGTCGAAAAGGTCGCGACGCTCACCCATGTACGCCGCCTCGAGCACACCAACCGCCCCGACCCCCGAGGCCCGCTCGAGGCCAAGTTCTCCCTGCAATACTGCCTGGCGCGCGCCATCATCGATCGCAAGATCGTGCTCGAGCATTTCGAGGGCGACGCCGACCTCGATGGCGAAACCCGGGCGTTGATGGCGCGAATCGACGCCCGGCCCCATGACGAGAGCAACCAATTCGGCGCCAGAGTCACGGTAACGACCAAGGATGGCGAGAGTTATACGGTTGAGACCCCCTATGCGCTGGGCCGGGGACCCGACAATCCGCTGTCGGGGGAGCAGTTGCGGGCGAAGTTCGAGAACTGCGCCGGGCGGGCGCTTTCGGCGGACCGGGTCGCCCGTCTCTATGGGGCGTTCGAGGATTTCGAGAACCTCCGCGCCATCGGCGATCTGACCGCGATCATCGCCGCGCCCGTCGCCGCCCAGCCGGCGGCGGAATAGCCGGCTTTTGCCCCCGGCGCCGGCTTTTCCGGGGCCGGGGGGACAATGACGATCTCCGATCAGGGAAGACGCCAGCATGAATGCCATCGATGAGGCCCGCTCCGCCGATGTCATCGTCGTCGGCGCCGGCAACGCCGCCACCTCCGCCGCCTTGACGGTCCATGAACAGGGCGCCAAGGCGGTGATGCTCGAGAGCGCCCATTTCGAGGCCCGCGGCGGCAATTCCCATTACACCGGAGGCGCCTACCGCTTCGCCCACAACGGCATCGAGGATTTGCTGAAGATCGCTCCCGACATCTCGGAGGAAGAGCGCGAATCGATCGATTTCGGCACCTATACGGAGGACCAGTATTTCGACGACATGGCGCGGATGAGCCAGTACCGCGCCGATCCGGACATGATCGAGATCCTCGTCCGTTCGAGCTTCGATGCGGCGTTATGGATGCGCCGGCAAGGGGTGCGCTTCCAGCCCAGCCTCGGCCGCCAGGCCTTCAAGGTCGACGGCAAGTTCCGGTTCTGGGGCGGGCTTACGCTACAGATCTGGGGCGGCGGCCCGCAACTCGTCGCCACCCTCCACGCCAAGGCGGAGAAGGCCGGCATCGCCGTGCTTTACGAGACCCCGGCGGTGGCGTTGCTCCATGACGCCGGCGGCGTGCACGGGGTGCGCGTCAAACACCAGGGCCAGAACTACGATCTTAAGGCCAAGTCGGTGATCCTCGCCTGCGGCGGCTTCGAGGCCAATGCCGAGATGCGCGCGCGCTATCTCGGTCCGGGCTGGGATCTGGCCAAGGTGCGGGGAACGCGCTTCAACACCGGGGAGGGCATCCGCATGGCGCTCGACATCGGCGCCATGCCCTACGGCCACTGGTCGGGATGCCATGCCGTGGCCTGGGACCTCAACGCGCCGCCGTTCGGCGATCTCACCATTGGCGACCGCTTCCAGAAGCACAACGTCCCCTTCTGCATCATGGTCAACGCCAATGGCGAGCGCTTCCGCGACGAAGGCTCCGATTTCCACAGCTACACCTATGCGCGGTACGGCGGCGAGATCCTCCGCCAGCCCGGCATGTTCGCCTGGCAGGTGTTCGACCACAAGGTGGTCCATCTGTTGCGCGACGAATACCGGATCCGTCAGATCACCAAGGCCAAGGCCGACACCATCGAGGCGTTGGCGTCGAAGCTCGAGGGCGTCGATGCTCGGCGGTTCCTCGACACCGTGGCCGAGTTCAATGGCGCCGTGAAGACCGACATCCCCTTCGATCCCAACGTCAAGGACGGCCGCCGTACCGAGGGTCTCGCCATCGACAAGACCAACTGGGCCAATACCATCGATAGCCCGCCGTTCGAGGCCTACGCCGTCACCGCCGGCGTCACCTTCACCTTCGGCGGACTCAAGGTCAGCACCAAGGCCGAGGTCGAGGACACCGCCGGCCATCCCATACCCGGCCTGTTCGGCGCCGGAGAACTGGTCGGCGGCCTTTACTACAACAATTACGCCAGCGGCACCGGGCTGGTGGCGGGCTCGGTTTTCGGCCGGATCGCCGGTAAATCAGCGGCGGTGTTCGCCCGCGACTGAGTCCCGGCGCGGTCAAGGCCGTCGAAGTCCTGTTCAGCGGGACGACTGGTCAGTGGGACGACGGGTCAGTGGGACGCCTTGCGGCTCCGTTCGGCGATCCGTTTTTCGGCCGCCGCCAGTTGGCCGGGGCTGAGGCGGCGCTTGACTATCGGCCGTCGCCCCTTGGCCGCGATGATGCCTTTCTTGTCCGCCAGGCTCAGCAGGACGTAGGCCTCGACGTCGTCGCGCTCGACCCCGGCGCCTTCCATGTACATGATGCCGAGACGGGCCTGGGCGCGGGGATGGCCGTTCCCGGCGGCCTTGCGCAACCAGAGGACGGCCTTGGTGAAGTCGGGCTTGGATCCGAGGCCTCTCCGGTACATCAGGCCCAACTGGTACTGGGCTTGCGCCAGGCCCTGCTCCGCCGCCAGGGTGACGAGACGAAGGGCCTCGGTATAGTCGCGCTCGACCCCCTTGCCGTCGTAGTGCTTCATGCCGAGCTCATAGCGGCCCCGGGCATCGCCGAGATTGGCGGCAAGCTGGTACCAGGTGACGGCGCGGGCGAAGTCGGGCGGCACCCGGTAGCCGTACTCATAGAGCCACCCGAGGCGGACCTGCGCCACCGCGTCGCCTTGGTTCGCCGCCGCTTCCAATCGCCTGATCTCCGGCGTGCTCTCGGCCATCGCCGCCGTGACCAGGAAGGCCGGCGCGAAAGAGGCCAGGAACAGGGCCAGGAACACGATAGCGAGGCAGGCTGGGACCGCGCCGGGGGACGGGCGGCGGAAACTACTTTTTCCCATCGCGCTCCGCCAGATAATCGTCGGTAGTGCGCGGCAGCGGGCGCGGCTTCGACGCCATGGGAGCGGCTACGTTGAACTGGTCGATGACGCGGCAGTCGGAGCACATGCGCAAGCGGTTAAGCGCTTTCTCATCGCCGGCGAACATCGAGTGGTTCGCCAGACGCTCGATGGTCTTTTCGATCGACGATTTGCCGCCGAACGGCTTGCCGCAGGAGACGCATTCGAACGGCTCCTCCTCCTTGATCAAAACTTCGGTTCTCGCCGCCTCGGTGAAGTTGAACCGCGCCTCCAGCGAAATCACCGATTCCGGGCAGGTGTTGCGGCAGAGACCGCATTGGATACAGGCCTGCTCGGAGAAACGCAGCATCGGGGTGTCCGGATTGTCGATCAAGGCCCCCGTCGGGCAGGCGCTGACGCAGGCGAGGCACAATGTGCAACCCTCGGTCTTGACGTTGACGGTTCCGAAGGGCGCGCCTTTGGGCAGGGCCAACACGTCCCTGGCCTCGGGCGCGTTGTCGTGCAGGTGACGGAGCGCCAGGGTGATCAAGGTCCGCTTGCCGCCCATGGGCAGGAAGTTGGCGGCGGGCATCGGCGATACCGTCTCGAGACCGTAGAGCTGGTCCGATACCGCTTCCGGGTCCTCGGCGTCGATGAGCCCGATGCGCCCGGAGCCGTAGCCGAGACCCACGAGCGCCGCTTCCATAAGCTCGACCTGTTGCTCGAGGCCGTCGATCTCGCCGCTGTTTCGCGGGCTGGTCAACAGCAACAGACGCTCGGCGCCGAAGGCGAAGGCGGTGCTGAGGAAATCGAAACCTATCTGGGTCACCTCGTTGACGGCGAAGGGCAGTACCCGGGCCGGCAGACCGCGGCCGAAACGGCCCATCATGTTGATCATCTCGTCGCCGCGGTGAACGTCGTGCACCAGGATGACGGGATGCTTGCCGCCGGCATCGCGGTAGGCGCCGAGCAGGGTGCGCAGGCGCCGGAAGAGGGCATCGCCCGGCGGGGTGGCGTAACTCGCGGCGCCGGTGGGGCAGACACTGGCGCAGTGGCCACAGCCGGAACAGATATGCGGATCGATGGCGACGACATCGCCGTTGGGCGATATGGCGGAGGTCGGGCAGTTGTCCAGGCACCGGGTGCAGCCGGTGATGCCGCTGCGCGAATGGGCGCAGAGATTGGCATCGAAGTTCACATAGATCGGTTTCTCGAACTCGCCGATCAGATCGGCGATTTCGAACAGTGCCTTTTGCACCGCCGCCGGATTGCCCGGGTCGGGCCTGAAATAGCCGTCGCGCTTTTCCGGCGCCGGAAACAGCGGCTCTCGGCCCGAGATGTCGAGGATGATGTCGTAGCTGAGCTCGACGCCGTCCTTGGAGATATCGAACTCGAGGCTGGCCCGCGACGAAGGGCGCGGCGGCGCCCAACCGTCGACGGTGACCTGGTAAGCGCCGAAATGGCCCCTGGCGGCGCTGATCACGCCCTTGAACAGGGCGACGTCGGTGACGCTCGGCGGCAACAGGTCATCGGCGCGCGCCAGCAGCACGGTGGCATCGAGGCGGGTCGACAGTTGCTTGGCCGCCTCGATCGCGCTCTCGTCGCGGCCGTAAACCAGCACCCTGCCTTCGGATACGACGGTCATCGTGCGCGAGTCCGGGACCTCCGACGCCGCCTCGGCGATCAGCGCCGCGATCTTCGCCGTCGCCCCCTTGGCCTCCTCCGACCAGCCGGCGCGCTCGCGGATATTGGTGAAAGTGAGGTCCGTCCCGTGTTTGCCCTCATCGACGGTCTCGGAAAAAAGCGGCGCCTCCTGGGTGCAGCAGACGATCAGGCGATCGCCTTTCGCCGCCGCATTCTCGAAATTGGCGATCTCGGCACGGCAGAGCTGCCGGTGGATATGGATGTCCTCGCCCAACGCCTTGGCCAACGCCTTGGCGTCCAGCGGCATGGTGCCTTCACAGTTGCAGACCAGGAGTTTCTTGCTTTGTTGTGCCATGGTTACGGGTGCGAGTGCTGCCGTCGCCTTGTTATCCGAACTTTTGAACGTTGCCAGACTACTAGACTATAGGTGGAGCCCCCGGTGCTTTCCATCCCAAAGTGCTCGTCGTTCTATATCAAAATTACCTTCTGTCGTTATATTACCTTATAATAACCGAGATTAGCAGGCCGGCTGTCGCGGCGCCGACCCTGCCCGCCCGCGCCCGTTGCGTCGGGCCGGTGGAAACGGCTAAAATCGGTCTCCTTTGGAGATTGCGGCGTTCAGGCGCCAATGAATGAGGGATAACGGTGGTTACTGAGTCCATGGCGTTGGGGATCGTGCTCGAGCGGCGCGAGATCGACCATCCGTGGGAGTCCCATAGCTGGACCGCCGTCTCCGTGATCCCGGGCGCGGCCGAGGGGGACGAATGGCGGGTCCTGGCCGAGGAGCCTGGGGTGGTGCGCTATCACGCCGGCACGCTGACCCTGGAAATCCACCACAAGGAAACCGAGGGCTACCGCTTAAACTTGACGACCGAACGGCCAAAAGTTTACATCGTGTTGCGCTACGACGATGAGATCGAGACCGGCATCGTTCCGTTTTTGGTCACGGTGTGCCCATACGAGGCGCAGAATTACCTCGACGGCGACGAGGATCTGGTCGAACCGGCGCCGATGCCCGATGTGGTGGCGGCGTGGTTAACCGACTTCGTGGCCAGGCATCACGTCGATGAGCCGTTCTACAAGCGCCAGCGCAAGCCCTACGATCCGCGCAAGGGGCCGCCGGAACGGCCTCGCCGCGCCGGTCTGAGGGGGGATGATGGCGCGCACTGACGAAAGATTCATCGGGCGCTGGTCGCGTCTTAAACAGAAGCGCCGCCGGCGCGAGCCCGGACCCGGCGATGTTCCCAAGGATGAGAGCGCCAGGCCCGAGCCGGCAGATGCGCAACCCGCGACCGCCGAGGAAGAGACCGCGCCCCTGGATTTGCCAGACATCGAGACGCTCGACAAGGACTCCGACTTCACCGTGTTCATGAAGGAAGGGGTGCCGGAGGAGTTGAAGAAGCTTGCCTTGCGCAAGCTGTGGCGGAGCGATCCGGTCTTCGCCTTCATCGACGGCCTCGACGATTACGACGAGGACTTCCGCATCATCCCGGAGATCTTGGGCGATTTTGCCAAGCGCGGGGATGAGACGCCCGAAGATCCGGACGACGCCGTCGCCGAGGCGAAGGCGAAGGACGACGAAGACGAAGCGGCGGCCGCGAAGGACGACGAGGAGCCCGGTGAGGTGGGCGCGGCGGGCGAGCGCAAGGTTGCAACCGGCGCCGACGCCGAAGCCGGCGCCGACGCCGAAGCCGAAGCCGGCGAGGGGGCCAGCGAATCGGCAAACGATGCCGACGGAAAAAGCGGCTGATCTTCGACGCCACCGGCGGCGCTTGCATCCAATCGACCACGGCGCGAAGGAGCGCCGGAGATGTCTCGACAGCGTGTCTAATGAAGTCACACAACCATAAAAAAATTGAGAGTATGCGTGAAAATATTTGATCATCTTTCCTTTGACAGTTCTCCGGCGTTGGTTCACACTCACGGCTGAGTTCTTGGGTCCGAGCCACCGGTGAGAGTGGCGTTATAAAAAAAGCGCTTTAGCGCGACGGGGAGGCCAAGCCATCACGCAAGATTCACCGAGCGAAGTTGCCGCCGAAGATATGCTTCGGGCCAACACCTATATGCTGTTGGCGTCGTTGCTTCGCGCGCCGCCGGACGCCGAGACGCTTGCCGGCGTCGGCGCGCTCGAGGCCGGCGAAGGCGAGATGGGCGGGGCGTTGGCCCGGCTCGCGTCCGCCGCGCGCGACAGCACGCCGGAAGCCGTCGATGACGAGTTCCACGATCTCTTCATCGGTCTCGGGGAAGCGGAGTTGAACCCTTACGCGTCCTACTATTTGACCGGGTTGTTCTACGAGAAACCCCTGGCCAAGCTTCGTTTGGAGATGGCCGAACTCGGCATCGCCGGAAGCGGCGATACGGCGGAGCCGGAGGACCATATCGTGGCCCTTTTTGAAATGATGTGCGGGCTGATTACCGGCGCCTTCGGCGCGCCGGTCGACCTGGCCCGGCAGCACGCGTTCTTCGACACCCATATCGCGCCATGGGCCGAGCGCTTTTTCGAGGATCTGGAAGCGGCGGAGCGCGCGCATTTGTTTAAGCCGGTGGGGACGATCGGCAAGCTGTTCTTGCGGATCGAGTCCCAGGCGTTTGAGATGGCGGCCTAGCGCCGGGAAAGGGCGGAGCCCCCTAGGCAGGCTTTTTTGGCAGCAACGACATGCCGTATGAAAGGGTAAGACCATGAGTAAGAATGAAACACTGAAATCGCCGGGACGCCGGGCCTTTTTCAAGAAGGCCGGTATCGGCGCCGGCGCGGCCGGTGTGGTCGCGGCGGGTCTTTCCGGTAATTCCGCGAAGGCCGAAGTCAAACCCGACAAGGGCTTCAAGGGGAGCGCTTACCAGGAAACGGAGCACGTTAAGAAGTATTACGAACTGGCGCGGTTCTAAGGAACCGTCGGCGCCAATCGGTGCTTTAACCAAGCTAGGAGACAGGCAATGCTTAGAAAGAAGACCAACGGGGTAGCGAATGGCCCTCGTTTGTCTCAGGCGCTGGCCGGCGTAGTCGGCCGCGCGGTCGATCGCCGCGGCTTTCTGATCGGTTCGGGACTTGCCGCCGGCGGGTTCGCCGCGGCCTCGACGATGCAATTCGGGATGGTCAAAACGGCCGATGCCCAGGTGGCGCGGCCTAATGGCAACATCAAACTTGTGAGATCGGTCTGCACCCACTGCGCCGTCGGCTGCACGGTGGAGGCCGAGGTGCAAGGCGGCGTCTGGATCGGCCAGGAACCAGGATTCGACAGTCCCCTCAACAATGGCACCCATTGCGCCAAGGGGGCATCGGTCCGCGACGACACCCATGGCGCCCGGCGGCTGAGGTACCCGATGAAGCTGGAGGGCGGAAAGTGGAAGCGGCTCTCCTGGGATCAGGCCATCGACGAGATCGGCGACAAGCTGTTGGCGATTCGCAAGAAGGCCGGACCGGATTCGGTCTATTGGATGGGCTCGGCCAAGGTGAGCAACGAGAACGCGTATTTGCAGCGTAAGTTCGCCGCCTTCTGGGGCACCAATAACATCGACCACCAGGCGCGCATCTGCCACTCGACCACGGTCGCGGGCGTTGCCAACACCTGGGGCTACGGCGCCATGACCAACTCCATGCCGGACATCCGCAATGCGCGTGCGATCTACCTGATCGGCAG